>CBDTUP010000158.1:0-6265 GCA_965363685.1 uncultured bacterium
TCCGGTATGGGGTCACCACGCTGTAGACCGACGGTGAGTGAGGCGGCGGCAACCGCCATCCGGAGGGTCTCCTGCTCGTCTTGTCGCGAACCGACCCCGAAAGCCACCATGGCGGCCAGGGTATCCCCGGCACCGGTTGGGTCGATCGGCTCGACCTGCGGAGGTCGCACCCCGAACAACACTTCACCGGCGCGGCACCAGACTGCCTCGTCGCTGCCGCTGGTTAGAACCACATCCGGGCCGGCGCTTGACAGGGCGAGAGCGTCATGGAGTTCGTGTTCGTGGCTCGACCAAACGCAGACCTTCAGCGGCGCGGCCGCTCGCCCGGTGACATCGATCCCGACTGTTGGTACTCCCGCCCGCGAACTGGCACGGATGACTTCTGCTCCTGCCCGAGCCGAATAGGCGTCCACCACCGTCACCGACCTGTTCTGCCACACGTCGGGGGAGAGCGATTGCCAGGTGGCCGTGTCGTAGCCGCTGGAGATGATCGTCCGTTCGCCTTCGGGGTCCACGAGAACGAGACAATGAGGAGTTTGTGAGCCGGCGGTGAGATCGATCAGTGATACATCCACTCCGCGGGCGGCCAGGTCATCGATCAACCACCGCCCTAAAGGGTCATCGCCCAGCGTGTTGCCCGCAACTGCTGTAGTGACGCCCCAGGCCGCCAGGGCGACGGCGGGATTTACGTAGGTGAGTCGAGAGGTGATCGAGCGCAGGTCGTCCCCAGGGCCCGGGAACTCCGGGATCTGATGGACGATGTCAGGGTTGATTGATCCGTAGCAAAGGGCTGAGAGCATTTCCTCGGGTTCTCGGTTCTGGGTTCTGGGTTCTAGGTTGGCACAGAATCATCCGTGTTGGTCGCCGCCAAGGTCGGTTCCACTCCACTAACATCCCGGCTTCATGAGCGAGATGCTGTCCGCAGTTGCGGCCGCCTTGGGGGCCCCGGAAGAATTGATCCAAAGATCGGCCGACGCGCGCGCCGTCGCCGACGGGCTTGATGCCGGGCAGGTCCTCGCCGCCTGGGCAGGCGGAGCGCCTCCACCTCCTGCTGCGGTTGCCGAGACACCCACTTCCCCAGCACCGGAGCCGGCGGCGGACCCCTCGCCCGACGAGCCCGAGCCTGTGGGCGATGAGACCGTTGAAGAGGTTGCTCAACCAGTAGCGGTGGCCACCGCCGTGCTGGATGCTCCGGAACTGCAGTTCCCCGGGATTGAGCCGACGCCGCTGCGCAGTCGGCTATCGCTTCCTGCAGCACTCGGTGCCGCCGCCGGTGCAGTCTTCGGACTGGTCACCGCGGGAGTAGGAGCCGTGTTTCTCGTCGACGATGCTGCCGTCGTCGAACGGGGTGAAGAGTTCAGTGCCGCGGTCCAAACCGAAATCCTCCCGCTCGTTATCGGGGTCGGGCTTCTTGGCGCGATCTTCGGTGGGTTCATCGGGGTTCTCGGCCGTCGCGGACCGGCGTTCTTTCGGCCCGAGATGGCAGTCGTTGGTGGCTCCGGGATCTGGTTTGGTGCGATCAGTGGCCTCATCCTTGGGGCCATCGGTGGGGGAGTCTTGGCGGGAACGCTTGGCGCAGAAACGATCGACGAAGGAATCGTCGCCATCCCCGTAGCGACCGCCCTTTGGTGGCTGTTGATCGGTGGAGCATTGTTGGGCGCAGATACGGCGGTGTTGTCCCACGTCTCTGCCGTTCCTGCCGGTCTTTCGGAGGGCGAGTACGCGGACTCAGGCGATGTTCGGGCTCGCCTCAACAACTCGGTGCTGGTACCGATCGTGGCGTTGCTGGTTCTCGTGGCGGTGATCGCGGTGATCGCGGCACTGTTCCTCGTATTCCACGAGGCGGCCGCGACACTGGCGATTGTGATTTCAGCGGGGATCCTGCTCTTCGCGTTCCTCGGTGGCTACCGCCCCAGCATCAAGCTGCGGTACACAGAGGTCATCGCTGCCCTCGCCGGCATCGCCACCGTGGTGATCGCCATCGTGATGGTGGTTGCAGTCCGCGGGCACTGAATCGCCTCTGGGTTTCCGGCAGGGTCGCGTACCGGTTTCGGCGCCTAATCATGCCCAAGGGTTCTTCTAGGCCTCTTGAGCGACCTGCATGACGTCGAACTCGTTGCCTTCGGGGTCCGCGAAGGTAGTCCAGGTGATCTCGCCCCAGGCGTGATCGGCGAGTTTGCTGCCGCCCAGGGAAGTGATCCGGGCTTCGGTGGCTGCCCGGTCGGTCACCGCCAAGTCGAGATGGACTCGATTCTTCACCGTTTTCTCCTCCGGGACCTTCTGAAACCAGATCGTGACCTTGCGATCAGGTGCGTAGGCCAGGAACGCCCACTGCTCATCCCGGTGGGTGATCTCTACCGAGAGGAGGGCGGCCCAGAAGTCCGCCAGCGAAAGGTCACAACAGTCGACCGTCACGGCGGCCAGCAACGGCACGTCGGGCCCCTGAAACGCCGGCACGTCCCCTACCCGCCCAAGGCGGCGAGGACGCCGAAGGTCCCCAGCACGACCGTGTAGAGCATCAAGGCCCCGAAGAAGCCGACGGTGAAAAAGCGGGCGATGAGGCTCTTCTCATAACGGACGTGCATGTAGAACGCCACGACGATCACGAACTTGAGAATCGCCAGGATGATCAACGTCGGATAGACGATCGTCGATGAAACCCCTGCTTCCTCGATGTAGTAGAGGGCAACCTCGATGGCGGTCAAGACGCCGAGGATCAACGCAATCTGAACGTACTGCTTGGGCGTTGGATGAGCTTTGGTTTGTGCCTGGGCCATTGCAGTTCCTACTTGATCAGATATACGACCGTGAAGATCACGATCCAGATGATGTCGACGAAGTGCCAGTAGAGCGCCACGCTCTCGAGATTGAGGCCACTCGAGGTCGAGAGCTTTCCCCGCCGGAAGGAGATCCCCGCCAAGGTGAGGAGCATGACCACCCCAACCAGCACGTGCATGCCGTGGAAACCGGTGAGGGTGAAGAAGGCCGATGCAGCCGGGTTGGTTGAGATCTTCATCGGGGGATCGTGCAGAACGAACTCGGTGAACTCGAAGGCCTGCCCGGCCAGGAAGACCATCCCGAGCAGTGCGGTCGCCACCAGCCAGGTGCGGGTCGAGCGCTGGTCATCACGGTGGATGGCGCTGTCGGCGAGCACCATCGTCAGTGAACTCATCAGAAGCACGAACGAACTGACCGATGTGAACGGGATGTCGAAGATGTCTACCGGATACGGCTCCGGGTACCCGACTCGCCCCTTGAACAGCATGTAGTTGGTGATGAGGGCACCGAAGAACATGAACTCGCTCGACAGGAAGATCCACATCGCGAGTTTCCTGGTTTCGATCCCGGTGGTCTCGTGCACCTCTTCATGGGCGACGTCGCTCATGCGTGCACCTCCTCATGCTCTTCTTCAAGAGGCTCGAGTGACCAGCCGATCAGGGACGACAACAGCACTATCGCACCGAAGATCAACAGCGGGAGTCCAAAACCCTTTGTGTGATAGACGACGCCGTAGGCGATTGCCAGGAACGACGCTCCGGCGATGAACGGGAAGTACGAAGGGGTGGGGAGGTGGATCGGAGCCGGCGGATTCACGCCCTGATCGTGATAGAGAGCGACGGTCTCGTCGGCGTCGGCACGCCGCACCGGGCGACCCTGCTCATCCTCGTCGTATTTGCGATGCCACCAATCGTCCAGCGACTCGACCACCGGGTTGACACCGAAGTTCCATTCGGGTGTCGGATTGGGGATGCTCCATTCGATGGTCCTGGCATCCCAGGGATCCATACCGGACTCGACGCCGCGGCGCTTGGAGACAATCCAGTTCACCATGAACACGAGGATCGAAGTGGCAATGATGAAGGCGCCGACCGTAACCACCATGTTCCAGGTGCCGAAGTTGTATTCCTCCGGGTACTTCCAAGTCCTTCTGACCATTCCCTGCAATCCCAGCCAGTGCATAGGCCCGAAGGTCAGGTTCATTCCAATGAACATCAGCCAGAAATGGAGCTTGCCGAGTTTCTCGGACAGCATGCGCCCTGTGAGCTTCGGGAACCAGTAGTAGAGCCCGGCGAAGATTCCGAAGATGGCCCCGCCGAAAAGCACGTAGTGGAAGTGCGCCACGATGTAATAGGTGTCGGTCTGCTGCCAGTCGGCAGGCACGATCGAGTGGGTCACTCCCGACAGACCACCGATTACGAACAAGGCAACGAAGCCGAGCGAGAACAACATTGGCGTGGTGAACTTGATCTTCCCCATCCACATGGTTCCCAACCAGTTGAAGATCTTGATCCCGGTAGGGACGGCGATCGTCATGGTCGCCAATCCGAACGCAGCCTGGGCGACGGGAGTGATGCCTGAGGCGAACATGTGGTGAGCCCACACACCGAAACCGAGGAACCCGATGGCAGCTCCTGCAAACACGACTGCCGGATACCCAAATAGCGGTTTGCGTGAGAACACCGGCAGCGTTTCCGAGACGATGCCCATCGCCGGGAGAATGAGGATGTAGACCTCAGGGTGACCGAATAGCCAGAAGAGGTGTTGCCAGAGGATGGCGTCGCCGCCTTGGAACGTGTCGAAGAAGAGCGTTCCAAGTTGTCGGTCGAAAGTCACCATGAAAAGCGCAACAGCGATGATCGGTAGCGAGAACAGCAGCAGGAACGCCACGACGGTCGTCATCCAGGCGAACACCGGCATTCGGAGCAGCCGCATTCCTTTGGCACGCATATTGAACACCGTCGTGATGAAGTTCACCGATGCGATCAATGAGGAAAGGCCGAGAATCTGGAGTCCAATCGCCCCGTAGTCGAGCACCGTTCCGGTTGAGAACCGGGGGCCGGCGTTCGGCTGGTACATGAACCAACCGCCGTTGATCGTGCTCCCCAACCAGGAGGCATCCGTAGCGCCCCCAGGGAGGTTGCCGCCGGCCGGCGGTCCCGTGGTCCCGAAGAGGAACGATGAGTAGAGGAAGATCCCCCCGAAGAGGAAAATCCAGAAACTGAGGGCGTTCATGCGCGGGAATGCAACGTCCCGGGCGCCGATCAGCAACGGCAGTAGGTAGTTGAAGAACGCCGCCCCCACCGGCATCACGAACAGGAACACCATCGTGGTGCCATGCATCGTGAACATGGCGTTGTATTCGGCGGCATCGAGGACGGTTCCATCCGGGCCGGCGAGCTGAAGGCGCAGGATCAATGCCTCGAGGCCACCCAGGATGAAGAAGAAGAAGGCCGAGTAGCCGTACATGATGCCGATCTTCTTGTGATCGACGGTTGTGATCCAGCTCATCCACCCGGAGGTTTCCTTGGGCCGGCGGAAGATGGTTGAGCTGGGAGCAGTGGTGCTCGCCATCAGTTCTCCTTCGTCGGATCGAGGCCCTGCAGGTATGCGATGAGCGCGTCGATTTCATCAGCGGTCAGGTTGAGGTCCGGCATGAACGAACCGGGTTTGATCGTTGGTGGATCTGCCAGCCATTCGGCCAGATGCTCGTCCGTGCGATTCAGTGAGGCCCCCGCGAAAACGTTTCGATATGGGTCGGCGAAATGGGTGAGGTCGGGTCCGACCGGATTGTCGAGTTCGTTGACTCCTTCGATGACATGACAGGTGCTGCAGATGCCGTTGAACTCGTCCAGACCCGCTTGTGCCAGGGCTCCCTCGGGTGGCATCGCCGGCTGATTCATCCGGGCAACCCAGGCGTCGTAGTCGGCTTGATCGACTGCTCGTACCCGTGCTCTCATCAGCGCGTGGGACAAACCACAGAACTCGCCGCATTGACCCCAATACTCGCCGGGGGCATCTGCCTCGAGAATCAGTGTGGTCTGCTGACCGGGGACGAGATAGCGCTTGCCGTTGAGCTTGGGAATCCAGAAGTTGTGGAGCACGTCGTCGGAGGTCATGTTGAGGCAGACCTCCCGGCCGGCCGGTATCACCATCACGTTGGCCGTTGTGATGCCCTCTTCTGGGTACTGATACTCAAACCACCACTGATGGCCGATGACGTCCACTTCCATTGCGTCATCTGCGCACTCGGTCAGATCGAAGATCGTCTGCACCGTCGGAACGGCGAGACCGGCCAGCAGAATGATGGGAATCGCCGTCCAGACCACCTCCAGCACCGCGTTTCCGTGGATCTGCTTTGGTTCCGCCTGGCCGCGGTCCCGGTATCTGACAATCGCAAACAGCATTCCGCCCAGGACGATCGCCAGGATTATCCCGGCGATCAGGAATACCGGATCGGAGAGATTGTCGATCTGGCGGGCAGCCG
>CBDTUP010000159.1:0-6198 GCA_965363685.1 uncultured bacterium
GGAACAAGCCAAGCAGCAGTAAGACAACGAGCATCCAGCCCGCAATCCAGAAGGTTCCGGAGTCCAGCGTGAAGAACGGTGCCGTCAGATAGTCAGCAATGATCAAGACGGGAAGTGGGACGAGTTCCTGGGGATATTTCCAGAAGTAGTGCAGGTCCGAAAGGAAGTCGGATTCGATGTCGTCGGCGTGTGGACCGTTCCGGACGAGAGACGGTTCATCTGGATCGTGTCCACCGAACATCCAGATGGAATCGAGGGTGCGTCCAAGGTCTACTACCACTCGCCGGGCCGCAAGGCGATCACGCCGGAGCCGGCCACACTCCTCAGCGAGATCTCCACCACCACCATGGCGGCTTTGCCGGGAATCTGACCCCTCCCAATCTCCCTACAATCGAGATTGATGACGTTCCCGATTGCGGTACTGGTGTCAGGCTCAGGGTCGAATCTGCAGGCAATAATCGACGCTGCCGACACCGACCCCGACTTCGGGGCCAGGATCGTGTTGGTGATCGCAGATCGTGATGGAGTTGGCGGACTCGGCAGAGCAGAAGTAGCCGGCATACCAACTGTGGTCGTACCGTGGACAGACAGTGCCTCGCGGGAGGCATTTTCGGAAGCGGTGGCAGATGCTGCGGCGAACGCTGGAGCTGCGGCTCTGGTGCTGGCCGGATTCATGCGTATCCTGACCAGAGAAGCCGTCGACCGGTTCCCGGTTCTCAACATCCACCCGGCTTTGCTCCCGTCGTTCCCGGGAGCACACGGAGTTCGCGATGCGTTGGCCTACGGAGCAAAAGTGGCCGGAGTCACCGTCCACTTCGTAGACGAAAAGGTCGATCACGGGCCGATCATCGCCCAGCGATGCATCCCAATCCTGCCGGGGGACACCGAAGATTCGCTTCATGCCCGTATTCAGATCGAAGAACACGATCTCTACCCGGAGGTCGTCAAAGCCCTGGCGCACGGCCGGCTCCGCGTTGAAGGTCGTAGTGTTGTCTGGGAAGGAGAGTCCCCGTGAGTCGCATTCCCGTACGTCGAGCGCTGGTGTCGGTATCTGATAAGCACGGGCTTCTCGACTTCGCCAGACGCCTGGTTGAGGCCGATGTCGAGATCGTATCGTCGGGAGGTACGGCAGCCCTCCTCAATGAAGCCGGGTTGCCCGTGACCAAAGTCTCTGATGTCACCGGAGCGCCCGAGATTCTGGGCGGACGGGTCAAGACCCTCCATCCCCGGGTACACGGAGGCATCCTGGCCGATCTAGCCGAGGATCACCACCGCCGTGAACTTGCCGACCAGGGCATCGAACCGTTCGAACTTGTCGTTTCCAACCTGTATCCATTCGAGAAGACCGTCGCGGAACCAGGAGTGACCAAAGCGGAGGCGATCGAGGAAATCGATATCGGCGGTCCAACGTTGGTCCGAGCAGCGGCCAAGAATCATGCCTGGGTCGGGATAGTTACCTCGCCTGCACAATACGACGAAGTGGCCGACGCAATCGAAGCCGGAGGACTCGAAGCAGACCTACGCGGCCGATTGGCAAGGGAGGCCTTCTTCCGCACGGCCTCCTACGACGCGGCCATCGTCCAATGGTTCGAACACACCGATGTTGGCCTTCCCGAACGGATGGTGCTTCCGCTCGAGAGATTGGCCGAACTTCGCTACGGCGAGAACCCGCATCAACAGGGAGCGTCCTTCCGGGTCGTCGGCGCTCCGGCCTGGTGGGAGGGAGTTGAGCAGGTTCAAGGCAAAGCGATGTCGTTCAACAATTACGTCGACGCTGATGCTGCCTGGCGGCACGTTCAGGAGTTCGAGGAGCCGGCGTGTGTGATCGTCAAACACACGAACGCCTGTGGGGTGGCGATGGCAGCAACGCTGGAAGAGGCCTTCACCAGGGCGTGGGACGCAGACCCGGTCTCGGCCTTCGGCAGTGTGATAGCGGTGAACCGTCCGCTCGATGCGGCGACCTCCAGCGCGATGGCGGTCGCCGGGTTCATCGAAGTGGTGGTGGCTCCGGGGATAGACAACGTTCAACCTCTGTTCGGAAAGACGGGCCTACGCATCCTTGCCGCTCCGAAACCACTCCGTCCCGGCTTCGAGATGCGCGGTATCGATGGTGGCTTCGTAGGTCAGGAATGGGACTCGATCGGGGTAGACGACGAGTGGAGTGTGGTCTCGCAACGACCGCCGACACCGGATGAGCTGCGTGACCTCAGGTTTGCCTGGCGGGTCGCTGCCAACACGAAATCCAATGCCATCGTTATCGCCAAGAGTGGTCAGGCCGTCGGAATAGGGGCCGGAGATCAGAGTCGCGTGGGCGCTTCGGAACGGGCGGTCCGGCAGGCAGGAGATCGAGCAGCAGGCGGCGTGGCGGCCAGCGACGCCTTCTTTCCATTCGCAGACGGAGTGGAGGCGCTGGCTGCGGTGGGAGTCACTGCGGTTGTGGAGCCCGGCGGTTCGAAGGGCGATCCAGCAGTGATCGCAGCTGCCGACGCTGCCAACATGGCATTGGTGTTCACCGGCCGCCGCCATTTCAAGCATTAGAAAACAACCTCGTTCTTGCGTGAGAGAAGGCCGCCCAGCGGTCGCCACTCATGCAAGAACGGCTCAGAGAAGGGAAAGTGATGATTGAGACTCAGCTCCTGAGTGGAACCGTTGTATCCGCTGCCGTCAAAGAAGAGGTCGGCCAACGGGTGGAAGCGCTCAAGGAGCGCGGCAAGAGCGTCGGTCTGGCCACGGTGCTCGTTGGTGAGGATCCGGCGTCTGAGGTGTACGTTCGCAACAAGCGGCGCACCGCCGAGAAGCTCGGTATCAACTCGATTCATCATCAGCTCTCAGCGGACACGTCGCAGGGCGAGATCGACGATCTGATCTTGCAGCTCAACGCGGATCCGGCGGTGGACGGCATCCTCGTACAGCTGCCGCTGCCGTCGGGTCTGGACGGTGAAAGGGCCGTCAATCTGATCGATCCGACCAAGGATGCGGATGGGCTGCATCCCACCAATCTGGGACAGTTGATCCTCGGTCGACCCGGGCTCACGCCCTGCACTCCAACCGGCGTGATGCGGATTCTCGATCACTACGGGATCGAAGTATCGGGCAAGTATGCCGTCGTGGTCGGACGCTCCTTCCTCGTTGGTCGACCGCTCTCGCTGCTTTTCAATCAAAAGGGAACCGACGCCACAGTCACCATGGCTCATTCTCGGACACCGAACCTGGCAGCAGTCGCCCGCGAAGCCGACATCGTGGTGGCTGCGGTCGGCGTCCCGAAGTTGGTCGGCCCCGACTACGTGAAGCCGGGGGCCACTGTGATCGACGTCGGGATCAACCGAACCGACGACGGCCTGGTCGGAGACGCAGATTTTGATGCACTGCAGGGGATTGCCGGAGCGATCACGCCGGTGCCGAAAGGCGTGGGACCGATGACGGTGGCGATGCTGATGCACAACACGGTGAGAGCTGCCGAGGCATCACTGGAATAAGGGAGGGCGTAGACGCTCGCGACCGGCAACTCACGCCACGGCGACTCATAGGGGCTTTCGGCCATGAGAGGCTGGACGGTGCTCGACTACCCTGCGAAGAACGAAAACCAGAGGAGACAAGCCATGGCGACTGCTATCACCATGGGTGCGGACGGACTCATCGTCCCCAACGACCCCATCCTGCCTTTCATCGAAGGCGACGGCATTGGACCGGACATCTGGGCAGCGGCCCAGGCTGTGTTCGACGCAGCCGTCGAGAAGGCCTACGGCGGCGAACGCAAGGTTGAATGGAAAGAAGTACTGGCCGGCGAAAAGGCCTACAACGAAATGGGCGAATGGCTGCCGACCGAGACGGTCGAAGCGTTCCAGGAGTATCTGGTTGGCATCAAAGGCCCTCTGACCACACCGGTCGGCGGAGGAATCAGAAGCCTGAACGTCGCATTGCGACAGATAATGGACCTCTATGTGTGTTTGCGGCCGGTCCGGTGGTTCGACGGAGTGCCTTCACCCGTCAAGCACCCAGAACTCGTCGACATGGTGATCTTCCGTGAGAACACGGAGGATGTCTACGCAGGCAAAGAGCTCGAAGCCGGATCCGAGGACGCCGCCAAGCTGCTCGACTTCCTGCGCGATGCCTATGGATGGGATATCCGGCCAGACAGCGGCCTGGGTATCAAGCCCGTATCCGAGACCGGCTCCAAGCGCCTCATCCGTGCAGCCATAAAGTACGCGATCGACAATGGTCGCAAGACTGTGACGCTCGTGCACAAGGGCAACATCATGAAGTTCACCGAAGGTGCCTTCCGTAGCTGGGGTTACGAACTCACCCGCGCCGAGTTCGACGGCCGGGCGGTTGGATGGGACGACTGCGGAGGCGATCCCGGCGACCGAGTCCTGGTGAAGGACGTGATTGCCGACGCCATGCTCCAGCAGATCCTCACGAGGCCGGCGGAGTACGACGTACTGGCGACCATGAACCTGAACGGCGACTACATCTCGGATGCCCTTGCGGCACAGGTGGGCGGAATCGGGATCGCGCCGGGAGGCAACATCAACTACGAGACGGGCATCGCCGTGTTCGAGGCCACCCACGGTACGGCGCCGAAGTACGCCAGCATGGACAAGGTCAACCCGGGTTCGGTGATTCTCTCCGGCGAGTTGATGTTCCGGTACATGGGATGGCCCGAGGTGTCGGACCTCATCGTCAAAGGCCTCGAAAGCGCCATCTCCGAGAAGATCGTCACCTATGACTTCGCTCGTCTGATGGAGGGAGCGACCGAGGTGAAGACATCCGAATTCGGTCAGGCGATGATCGACCGGATGTAGGTAGGCCCGGCTTCTGCCAATCGAGTACGGATAGGGCGGCCTGTGGTCGCCCTATCCTTTGCTCATGTCATTTGATCTCGATCACGTAGCCATCGGCCTTCCCGATGTGACCGATACGCTGTTCACTCTGGTCGGCGAATTGGGTGGGACGCCGATTCGAGGAGGAGAAGTTGTAGGGTTCAGAGCGATGCAGGTGCGCCTCGGCGACGCTGAGCGCGGCATGACGGTTGAACTGCTAGAACCGTTCAACGTCCATCTGAACGACTTCCTAGTCAGGTTTCTCGAACGCCACGATCACGGACCGCACCACCTGACCTTCAAAGTCGACGATATCAACGCCGAGCTCGATCGACTCGACGCGCTCGGTTACAGGGCGGTCAACGTCAACCTCGAGAACGAAATCTGGAGAGAAGCCTTTCTGCATCCCAAGGACGCTCACGGGACCGTCGTGCAGATTGCCCAACCCGGCGTGAATCCACCAATGTCCGAACTGATTGCCGACTCCCGCGCCGGTCGACCACATGCGATGAAGAAATGGTGGCCGGAACCACCGTTCCACGCCCCACAGATTGCCGTCCTCGACCGGGTTGTTTTGAACACGCCGACCCCGGAGGAAACGCAGTCGTTCTTCATCGATGTGCTCGGAGGCTCGCCGGATGCGGAGTGCGACGAGGCCTGCCAGGTCGTTTGGCCGGGCGGAGCCAGATTGGCTCTAGAACACCATCCCGACCGGGACCCAGGCATCGATCGATTCGAGCTGACCGGTATGGAGCCGGGTGAAATGATCGTCGGCGGGACCCGATTTCGGTTTGTCTGAGCGGCTCCGCGCAGACGGTCCGCTAGACGCCCATGGCTGCCTGCACCTGGGTGGCGTTGGCCTTCGGTAGCTTCTTCAGCGGCTTGCGTGGAGATCCGGCGGTCAGGCCCGCGGCTTCAGCCGCTACCTTGACTCCGGGAACACCGAACTCTTCAACGGCAAGACTCAGTTTCGTCAGCTGCGCCTGAGCCTCCGTGGCGGCTGTCGCCGACCGGCGGGCCTTGCGGACAAGCCCCTGGGCGAGCTCGGGCGCGTAGTTCCCGGGGGCGGGAATGGATCCGGACGCTCCGGCCGCCATCGACAGCGAGATAGCCCTGGAGGAACCCGCGTAGACGATGAAGTCCTCCTCGGTTGCCCCAACGATCTGTGCCTTGCGAGCCGGATTGCCGCCGGAGTCCTTCATGCCGACGATGTTGTCGAAGGCTGCGATGCGAGCGACCGTCTCGATGCTCGGCTCGTAGGCGGTGTACAGCGGGACCGAGTAGATGAGAACGGGAAGTTCCGAAGCCTTGGCGACGTCCTTGAAGAACGCCTCAACGTACTCGTCATGTCCGCGGGTGAGGGTGGTTGGTGTCTGGA
>CBDTUP010000160.1:0-6193 GCA_965363685.1 uncultured bacterium
ATCCGAGCCTGCTCAGGTCTCATCCGTGGCACGGAGTCTCGATTGGAGTCGAGGCTCCCGAGCGGGTGACCGCCTATATCGAGATCGTGCCTTCGGATACGGTCAAGTACGAACTCGACAAAGACAGTGGAATCCTCAAGGTTGACAGGCCGCAACAGTTCTCGAATGTCTACCCGACCCTGTATGGATTGATTCCACAGACTTTCTGCGGCGAACGAACTGCCGAGTTCTGCATGGAGAAAGCCTCACGGACCGGAATTATTGGTGATGGCGACCCGCTGGACGTATGCGTGCTGGCGGAAAAGTCGATCACCCACGGAGACATACTGCTGCCCGTGACTCCGATCGGGGGCCTGCGCATGATCGACGGTGATGAGGCCGACGACAAGATCATCGCGGTGATGCAAGGCGATGCCATCTATGGGCACATGAAGGACATCCACGAGTGTCCCCCCACTCTGGTCGACCGGCTACGCCACTACTTCCTCACCTACAAGGACGTACCCGGAGCCCGCGAGCGGAATACGGAGATAAGCCACGTCTATGGGCGTGAGGAAGCCCATGAGGTGATCGAGAGGTCGATGGCGGACTATGTGGAGCGATATCCCGAAATCGAAGGCTTGTTCCGTAGCCTTTCCTGACACTTGACCCAGTGACAGCAATGTGACATCATGCTGACATTACGCCATTCAGGAAGATGTTATGAATAGTGCTGGCCCCGGGTTGCGGACGTTTCTGACCGTATGGATTGGCCAACTCGTTTCCGTCACGGGGTCGACCCTGACCGGGTTCGGGCTTTCGATTTGGGTCTACCTCGAGACCGATAGCGTTACTCTGCTCGGCTTGTTGACGGTGATGGCGACGGTGCTCGGCATGCTGATCACTCCTGTCTCGGGGCCGCTCGTCGATCGGATGGACCGGCGTACCGTCATGCTCGCTGCTGACGCATCGGCAGGGGTTGCGACGTTCGCTGCGGTCGCTTTGTACTTCACCGGCAACCTCGATGTCTGGCATGTCTATCCGATCGTCGCGATCGGATCGATGGCCAACGCGTTCCAGGAGCCCGCCTATCTCGCATCTGTCCCGCTCATGGTGCCGAAGGAACACATCGGACGTGCCAATGGGATGATCCAGTTGGGTCCGGCTCTCGGGACGATCACTGCGCCGGCGTTGGCCGGTGTGCTGGTACTGACCGCCGGCATTGGAGCGGTGCTCCTGATCGACATGATCTCGTTCCTGGTGGCGGTCGCCACGTTGTCATTCGTCCGCATTCCGCGACCCGTCCAGACGATCGAAGATGGTACGGATGCAGAGCCCCTGTTGCGCGGCTTCGCCAGAGCCTGGACCTATCTTCGCCAACGCCCGGGGTTGTTCGATTTTCTCGTCATGGCAGCATTACTCAACTTCATCCTCGGCTTCACGAATGTCTGGTACCTGCCGCTGCTACTGAGTTTCTCCAATGAAGCCGTCGCCGGCACCATTCTCTCCGTGGCCGGAGTCGGCATGCTCGTCGGTTCCGTTGTGATGAGTGCCTGGGGCGGCCCGAAGCGAAGGGTGCCGGGCATGCTGCTGTTCATGGCAATCGGTGGCGTCGCGGTCGGAGTAACGGGAGTGAAAGAGTCGGTGCCGCTGATTGCCGCCTCGGCGTTCCTGCTGATGGCGGCCGTTGCGATTGTCAATGGGACGTCACAATCCCTCTGGCAGGTCAAGGTAGCTCCCGAGATGCAGGGTCGTGTCTTCTCAGTACGGAGATTGATGGCACAGTTCGCAGCGCCGCTCTCGTACCTGCTGGCCGGCCCGCTGGCAGATCGGGTTTTCGAACCGGCGCTGGCAGACGGAGGGTCTCTGGCCGGTTCGGTCGGAGCCGTCATCGGTACCGGACCGGGTCGCGGAATCGGCTTTGCCTTCGTGCTCATGGGAGTCGGAGTCTTGGCAGTGGCAGGGGTGGCATATCTCCGACCCCACATCCGCAACCTCGAAGACGATCTTCCGGACGCGGTCGGTGAACCCGTTGCCAGTACGGCCTGATTGAGGCGTGGAAGGCCGTCCCGCGGTTATCGTGACCGTAAGCCGACGGAGGACCACGACGTGCCGCTGCGCGAACCAACATTCACGATGGGAATCGAGGAGGAGTACCTTCTCGTCGACCTGGAGTCCAGGGATCTGGTACGGGACCCGCCTCCGGACGTCATGGCCGAGAGCCAGAGCAGGCTTCAGGACCAGGTGGGTCCTGAGTTCCTGCGGTCCCAGATCGAAGTCGGCACGAAGGTCTGCACGACGATCCAGGAGGCTCGCACCGATCTCGCCCGCCTGCGGCACAACGTCGCCGATGTTGCGGGTACCCACGGGATGGGATTGATCGCCGCCAGCACCCACCCCTTCGCTCGCTGGGGTGAGCAACTTCCCACCGACAAGGATCGCTATCTGGAACTCGAGCGGGATATGCAGGCTGTTGTACGTCGCCTGGTTATTTGCGGCATGCACGTACACGTAGGTGTCGAGGATGACGATCTTCGGATCGACTTGATGAATCAGGTTTCGTATTTCCTGCCTCACATCCTGGCGGCCAGTACCTCCTCACCGTTCTGGCACGGCAACGACACCGGCCTGAAGAGCTACCGGATGACGGTGTTCAAGTCGTTGCCGCGTACCGGGCTCCCCGAGCATTTTTCGAGTTGGGGCGAGTACCAACGCCATGTCAACGTGCTGGTCGAGGCAGGCATTATCCAGGACGCCACGAAACTCTGGTGGGATGTGAGACCGAGTGCTCGATATCCGACCATCGAGATGCGTGTGGCCGACATATGCACGCGGATCGATGACGCAGTTGCGTTGGCGACCGTCTTTGTTCTACTGCTGAGGATGCTCTACCGGCGACGTCGGAGGAATCAGCGTTGGCGCACCTACGCCAACATGCTGGTCGCCGAAAACACCTGGCGTGCACAGCGCTACGGCGTCGACGGGTCGCTGATGGACTACGGCAAAGGTGAACTCGTTCCTTACTCACAACTCGCCGACGAACTGATCGAGATCCTGTGGCGAGAGGCAGAAGAGACGGGGACGACCGCCGAGCTACAGCACCTCGCGACGATTGCCAGAGAGGGCACCAGTGCCGACCGCCAGCTTGCCACTTACACTGCCGCCGTTGAAGATGGCGCCGACCCGCGTGAGGCACTCAAACAGGTGGTCGACATGCTGATGCGAGAAACCATCGATGGCGTCTGAGCCGGCGCATCTGAGCTTCACGTTCGCAGGCTCGCTCGATCTGAAGAGAACCGTCGGCCCGCTGATCGGTCCGTCTCCGGCGTTGGGCGTTATCTCAGAGCGAGAAGTCTGGCGGGCGTCGAGAACGCCTGAGGGACCGGCGACCATTCACGTGGTCCTTGTCGCTGGCGGGATAGAGGCTGCGGCCTGGGGCGAAGGCGCCTCATGGGCGCTACAGCAACTGCCGGATCTGCTCGGTCTGGATGATGATCCTGCATCGTTCAAGCCGGACAACCGTCTGGTCCGGGACCTGCACTTGCGCGCGCTCGGGATGCGGTTTGGAGCGACCCGCTCGGTCTTTGAAGCCCTGGTACCGACGATCCTGGGTCAGAAGGTCACAACCAAGGAATCGCACCGTTCCTACAGGCGGTTGGTTGCCGCTTTCGGTGAAAAGGCACCCGGACCGGGAGACTTCTCGTTGCCGCCGGCTCCAGAGGTTCTCGCCGAACTTCCGTACTTCGACTACCACCCGCTCGGGATCGAGAGAAAGCGTGCCGACATAATCCGGCGGGTCGCGCAGCGAGCTCAGCGGCTCGAGGAGGTGTCCACCATGGCCGCATCTGATGCGGTCAAGCGCCTGATGGCATTTGATGGCATCGGGCCCTGGACTGCGGCAATCGTCATGGCCGCATCTAGAGGGGATGCCGATGCCGTTCCGGTCGGCGACTATCACCTACCGAACATGGTGGCGTGGGCACTGGCAAGAGAGCCGCGCGCCGACGACGCACGTATGCTCGAACTGCTCGAGCCCTACCGCGGCCATAGAGGAAGGGTGATTCGCTTGTTGAAGCAAGCAGGAGTGCACGCCCCCAAATTCGGTCCGCGATCAACGGTCCGGAGCTTCGAACAGACCTGACTACGAACTCATTTCGAGAATGGCCTCCACGATGGCAGATGCTTCGCCGGCGGGATCGATCATGTCACGGTGTCCGGCACCCTGAATCACTGTCAAGGTCGCGTCATGCCCCGCCTCTTGCAACGCGGTCACGAAGTCCTGTGAGAACCGCAGTTCGACCGTGTTGTCGGCGGTTCCATGCAGGATCCGACTCGGCATGCCAACTCGTCGATCTATGTAGTTATAGGGGTTCCCCGCGGCCCATGCCTCCGCGGCCTCGTCCCTGCTTCCACCGAAAAAGGGGATCAGGAGCGGCGAGTACTGGTCGGAGTCGTATGGTCCGGCGACTCCGATGAACCCATCCGGTTGATGTGATTCGTCTGTGACCGTGCATGCTCCTGAGAAGTCGTCGCCGGCCAACGCCACAACGGCTCCGAGGTGGGCGCCTGCCGAGTACCCGATCAAGGTCACGGCGGATGAGTCACCACCGTATTCCTGGGCCGTTGAGCGCGCAAAGGCCACACCGCATCCGATGTCCTCGTATGGGTCGGGAAACGCTCCGCCGAGGGCGATTGTCCGATAGGGGATGTTGTAGACCAGGATCCCTTCGCCGGCCAGGTATTCCGCCAAAACGGCCATATCCGCCCGTTCGCCGCCGACCCATCCGCCTCCGTGGACGAGCACTGCGACCGGTCGCAGTCCATCACGGGGAGGCTCGAATACATCGAGGACCAGTAGCCCTGTGAATGCGATCCGTTCGTGGAGCTTGATTGCGTCGGCTGTTGTTAGTGCGGTTGTGCTGGGCGCGGGGGTAGTCGTCGTAGGGGGTGATTCGCCTGCACAGCCGATCGTCGCCAGAGCGAGGAGTGCGAAGAGGAACAGACGACGCATGTGGTGAGAATCAGGCTCGATCGAGATGAGCGGCGGCCGCCTCATCGATGAGCCAGGTGGTGTTCTCTGCTCCCGCTGCAACGAGAGTGGCCGGAAAGGTCTCACCGGCGAGAACCGCCGCCAGCACCCGGGCTTTGGCTGGGCCAGTCACCAGGAAGACGAGGTGTCGGGCCGAGTGGAGGAGCGGAACTGTGGCGGTGAGACGCCAGCCTTTGTCCGGCACGAAATTGGCGACGTACGAAGTATCGGTCTCGTGTAGAGCGTCCGTCCCGGGGAACAACGACGCCGTGTGACCGTCATCGCCCATTCCAAGGATCACCATATCCGGTCGGTCTCCAAGAGCCGAGTTGAGGTTGGCGGCATACTCTTGGGCGGCGGCCTGCGGTAGACGTTTCCTGCCCCAGCGAATGTCGTGGAAGGTAGCCGGAACGTGATCGAGCAAGGCATCGCGAGCCATGCGGGCATTCGACTGCTCGTGATCGGACGGCACCCAACGCTCATCACTGAGCCAGGTATCGACCTTCGTCCAGTCGATGTCAGTCGATCGCAGGCGTTCATAGGTCAAACTCGGGGTTGAACCACCCGCCAGGCCCAGCGACACTCGAGGTCCCGGGGAGTCGGCAATCAGCCGCCCGATGATCTCCGCAGCCTGCTCGGCGAGCTTGGCCGGGTCGGGGGCGGTGATGATTTGCACCAGGTCAGAGTAACGCCTCCGCAATCCTTCATGGGTTGGCCCCACAGAAACACCGTCCAAGCGTCCGCGAGTCCAATCATCCACCTAATCTCGCCGCATGGCGCACGTCGAACCGATTCTCCAGGAACTCACAGGACCAGGACAGCTGTTTGAAGTCGAGGAGGATCTGGTCCACGGTCACCCGATGCGGGTCTACAAGAATCGGCCTCGCAATCTCAGAGACCTTCTCGCAATCGGACTCGGCCATGGCGATCTCGAGCTCTTCGGTCTGCTGGCGGCCCAGGTCACCGATCGGATCTTCACGCTGCGGTCGGGCCTCGAGACGTTGCGGCCTTCCTACGACGACACGGCCGTCCACGTCACGATCGACGACCGCAGCCTGCGTGAGCTCGGCAACTACTACCTCGGCCGCACCGAGCACGCGCAGCTGGTGCGCGGACTGGGGCGCGCCGGCGTCGCCGCGCAGTTCCACGACTTCATCTTCGCCGCACCGACCGATCCCGCGGAGG
>CBDTUP010000161.1:0-6187 GCA_965363685.1 uncultured bacterium
AGGTGCCGCCGCCGCTTTTTGGCTGGCGAACGCCGGCCATTCCGTCACGCTCGTGGAGAAGAAGGAGTTCCCGCGCGAGAAGACTTGCGGCGATGGACTCACCCCCAGGGCCATCCTGCAGCTGCAAGACCTGGGGTTCGACTTCGAGGTTCCGGAGTTCCACCGTGTGCACGGTCTGCGTTCCTATGCAGGCGACAATCTCAAGCTCGAAATGGAGTGGCCGGACCACTCGGTCTTTCCCAACTGGGGCGGGGTCATCCGCCGGTCGGATCTCGATCATCAAGTAGCCCAACTCGTTGAGAAGCAGGGTGTCACCGTTCGGCAGAATGTCGAGGCGAAGCCTGTACTCGAGGGCGGTCGGTTGACCGGTGTCGAGCTGAAGCACAACGGCGAAGTCGAGGTGTTGAACCCGAAGGTCGTCGTGGTGGCGGACGGTTCACTGAGCCGCTTCGGTTGGAGTCTTGGAACCAGCAGGCGTCGGGATTATCCGTTGGGCTTGGCCGCCAGGGGCTACTTCGAGTCTCCTCGTTCCGACGATGGCTTCCTGGAGAGCCAACTCGACATCCGCGACGAGACCGGAGCGGCCATGCCGGGTTACGGGTGGGTGTTTCCGCTCGGCGACGGCACCGTCAACGTTGGAGTCGGTCTGCTGTCGACGTTCAAGCGCTGGAAGCACGTCAACACCAACGACATGATGGCCGCCTACGTGCGATCCGCTCCCGACTACTGGGAACTATCGGATGAATCGCAGTTGACGAAGCCGCGCGGCGGCAAGTTGACCATGGCGCTGTCGGTGGGTCCACTGGCCGGACCGAACTGGGTGGTGGCCGGTGACGCGGCCGGTGCCATCAACCCTTGGAACGGTGAGGGCATTTCCTACGCCTATGAGACCGGCCGCATTGCCGCCGAACACGTTTCGGCAGCATTGGCCGCCGATGATCTGTCCCTGCTTCAGCGTTATCCGCAGTACCTGCAGGACACTTACGGCGACTATTACAAGATGGCCCGGGTCTTCGTGAAGGCCATCGGCCAACCCTGGGTGATGCGGACTCTCACCCACACGGGTCTGCGTTCGAAGCCGCTGATGGAGTGGGTGCTGAAGGTGATGGCCAACCTCTTGGAACCCGAGGAGCGCGCTATCGGCGAGCAGGCCTACAGAATGCTCGAAGGCATAGTGCGCGCCGCCCCCCGCCTCTAGAGGTTTCCTGTCAATGCGGGGTATCACAAACAGGGTGCCCGATTGACAAGAAACAGGGCGGCTTTTTCCTGTCAATGCAACGTATCGATTTCGTGGTGCCGGATTGACAGGAATCAGCTGAGTTCGGACCTGCTCACCAGGTAGGCACCGAGGATGGTGACGGCCACACCGGCCAGTTGGATCCATTCGACCCGCTCGTCGAGCGCAAGGAAGCCGAGCGCGAGAGCGACGATCGGTACGAAATAGGCGACAACTGATCCCCGGGATGCCCCTACCCGGCCGATCAGTGCCAGCTGGGTTGCCCTGGCTACACCGGTGCCCACAACGCCGAGGATGACCACCGCTAGAACCGGAATCCACTCGAATGACGATCGAGTCAAACCCGAAACCCCCATCGGGAGGAGAGCTATCGAGGCGACCGCCAGAGTGCGCAGAGTCACCGCCATGGATCCGTAGCGTTGTTGGAGCGGAACCAGCAGGTTGTTGTTGATCCCGTAGAGGGAGACTGCGCAAAGGACGAAGAGCACACCGAGCGCTGAACCCGATGTCCCTCCGAGGGTTGGATAGGACAGCAAAACGATCCCACCGAATCCGATGGCCAGCCCCATCCTTTGGCGAGGGGCTGGAGCCCGCCGGGTGAGAATCGCTGCCACCGCGGCTGTTGCGATCGGGATGCCGCTGATCAACATCCCGGTGAGTGCCGAGGTAATACGCTCTTCGGCGGCCGCGAACAGCCAGGCGGGAATGGCCTGGCCGGCGATTCCGAGGAAGATTATTCGGCCCCAGTCGGCGCGAGCTACGGGCGTGCGGGCCTTCGCGACCAACGCGAGGGCGGCGGCCCCCAGCGCCACGCGGGCGAGAGCGATGACGCTCGGTGTGAGGCTTCGCAGTCCGAGTGCTATCCAGAGGAAGGCCGATCCGAACACGAGGGCGTTGAACGCGGCCAGTCCCCAGTGTGAGGCAGCGAAGGCTTCCCTATGGGTACCGTCGGTTGTGGTGAAGATGGCAGCTCGCGGCGGCTGAGTCACGCAGGTGTCGGCGGTTCCTGGCGACGGAGCCGTTCCTGAACGTCGTCGAGTTCGAGGATCCGCTGGGCGCTGGCCAGGTGCTCTTGCTCTGCCAGCATCACCCGCTCCTGGGCCTCGATCTCCTTCATCTTCAGAGAGTGCCGGTGGTTCAGCAGTGATCTGGCGGCAACGGTGAGGGCGATGACTAGTACCACCGAACCGAACACCCATCCGATCCATGAGGTGTCGCGCATGATCGCCAGGACGGGAATAGACAGTGCAGCCAGCGGGATCAAAATCCACACGTTTTCGCTGCGAAAGAAGTTCTCCGGCTCACTCATGGTCGAAAGGTTAGCGGTATTGAGCCCAATGCTGTCCAGATGTGCTCAGGTGGGCGGGCCGTCACGGATGACGTCGCGCCAGTCGTCGAAGGTCGGACCCGGGTAGCCGATAGATTCCATCCACCAGGTGGCTCCGGCGGCGGCCAGTCCGTCGAAGTCGGCTTCGCCGTACATCAGCCGGGATCCTGTGGCCACGTAGTCGAAGTGGCCCGGCGTAGTGCGTTGTGTGTTGACGTAGGCGACGATCTGAGTGAACTCGTCGACGTCGGGCTCGTGGAAGCCCAGATCGCCACCGACGACGAGCGGCACGACTCCGTCCCACCGGGCGGCCCGGCGGAGGGGTCGGCGGTTCGGCCAGGCTCCGGCGACCCAGATCGGGATCCTGGGCTGCTGAACCGGCGGTGGTTGGAAGCCTTGCCCCTCTGCGATGAAAGCCGCTCCGTGATGGTCGAGTCGGTCTCCGCTCCACATCCCTGTGATCACCTCCAGGCCTTCATCGAGCAAGTCGGCCCGGACTCTGTTGTCCGATGGTTCACCGAGGTGTTGGAAGTCGGCCAGCGGTGGCTCGCCGAGGCCGACACCGAAGACAAGACGCCCACCCGAGAGGTGGTCGAGCGTGACGGTTTCCCTCGCCAGCTTGTATGGGCGACGGCGAGAGACCGGCGTGACCATGGGTCCGAGCTTGATGTTGTCGGTCGCGGTTGCGATTGCTCCGAACGCCACCCAAGGGTCGACAACCGGAACTGAGAAGTCGTCGAACAGCCGGACGTGATCCCACAAAAAGAACCCATCCCAACCGGCTTGCTCAGCTTCCCGGGCGAGTTCGATGAGCAGAGCCGGGTCGCCGTAATCGCCGAAGTTGGGGATGGACAGGGCGGAGCGCATGGGTACTCCTTCGGTGGGTTGCCTGGTCAAAGCTAGTTGAGCGAGGGTCCGTTCGATGGTTGGTACTCACCTCAGCGAACCTTCGCTGGATGTTGTAAACTAACGTCGACTACCTGAAGGAGTTGCTGATGGCCGAGGACTACCCACCGATTCTCGACGCAGCCCAAGTCGCTGAGTTGCTTAGCATGAACGTGCAAATGGTACGAATGTATGCCCGTGAGGGGCGCATCCCTGCCTACCGCCTGCCCGGAGGACGAGCCTTCAAATTCTTCCGGGACGAGGTCTTCGAATTCCTCAAGGCTCACCCGGTCTCCGAAGCCGACTTCGAAGAAGAAGTCACTGCCGCTGAAGAGTGATGGCGATGGTCGAAAGGGGGATAAACCACTCGGTGTCATTGCGATCAATCAGCACGACATGGTCGGTCCCGACCACTGAGATCGTGCCTTCGATTGAACGTGAACCGGAAGAAACGATCTCGACAAATTCTCCGGACATTTCCAGTTCGAGCATCCGAGATCGGTACGATTGGGAGCCATTAGCGCGGCTTCGGCCGCCCGACTGAGCACGTTTCTCCACGTGCAATGAGATCGGGCCTCCGAGATTGACGTTGATGAGTGAGTGGGGAGTGTCGATGATTGTGAGATCACCGGCAGCGTGGCTGACCACGCCGGTGTACGAGACGTCCAGGGCTGAGATGCCCACCACATCGCCGCGGTTCAAGAACTCAAGCACGACATCCGCCAAGTCTCGTTTGCGCAGCACGAGCTTGGCTGCATCCTCTTCGACAGCCTCGGCTTCCATCCGGAACTCTCCGCCGACCTGCTGGCGGAGTTCCGATGCCAACTCATCGAATTCGGAATCGTTCCAGTTCATTTCTGTTTCCAGCCGGGAGGTTCGCTAATGGAAGGGTACCCAGAAGATGTCGGTTGACCAGTCCAGACAGGAGCGAAAGGTCCGCCGACCGTTTACGGGGCGGCTGTCCGTTGGGCACATGATCGTCCTGGTCACCGGTCTCCTTGCACTGCTGGCCAACTTCGCCTTGTTGAGGGCGCGCGACGATACCTTTCGGGTAGCGGTTGCCGAACGTGATCTCGCGGCGGGAACGGTAGTGGACGAAGGGGACTTTCGGTTGGTCAACGTCTCGGTTGATCCCGAGATCCTTGTGACGCTCATCAGTGAAGAAGGGATGCAGGCACTTGACGGGCGGATCGTTACGCGTTCGATTGTCGCCGGTGACCTCGTCGCGCGTTCCGACCTCTCGAGCGCTGCTGCTCCGATGGAGATGAGGGCGATGAGCATCCCGATCGACCGAGTACACGCGGTCGGCGGAGAGATATCCACGAGCGATGTGGTGGATGTCATCGCGGTATCCGATGGAGTTGCGGAGTTCATACTGCTGGCAGCTCCAGTCCTCGATGTCGCCGATTCCTCCTCAGCCGGTCTGGGATCCAGCGGCAAGTACTTCGTGACCCTTGCCGTCGATTCACACTCCGCGTTACGGATTGCCTCGGCTATGGATCTGGGCACCATCGAGATAGTCCGAGCAACCGGTGCAACCGAACCAACGGACCTTGTCTTCCCCAAACTCGCCGACGGTGGAGACGTTGATGCGGGAAGTTGAGTTGGGAATTGCGGTGTCGCCGCGCGATTGGGGTGAACGATTGCATCAGTTCATCGCGGACCATGGGGGAGCGCGGGTCCGCACGAGAGTGATGCGGACCGAAGATGCCCTAGGCGAGAAATTCGATGTACTCGTCATCGACGATCTCACCTCCTATCTGAGTCGCCGATTGGTGCAACAGGTGCAATCGGCGGGCAAGGCTGTGCTTGGCGTATTCGATCGGAACGAGTTCGCCGAAGGTGAGAAGAGGCTGAGGTCCCTGGGCGTCGATGGAGTGGCCGAAGCGACTGCGTCCCCCGAGGAGTTTCTTCGAGCCATCAGCAAGATACGCGTTGATTCGCACGATGATTCCTCGGGATCGCAGACTGCCCCGGATGCTCCCGGACTAATGCCGGAAGATCGCCCGACCGGGGTGATCACAGCGGTCGGCGGCCCATCAGGAGGAGTGGGCCGAACTGAGATCGCCCTGGCGATAGCGGTCGCCTTGCGCTACCGAGGGACAAGGACTGCACTGGTCGACGCAGACGACCAGTCCCCATCGATCGCTCAAAGGTTGGGCCTTTCGCTCCATCCGAACCTGCGTACCGCCGTCGATGCCCTCCACCATCGATCCGGAACTCTTCACGCTTCGCTCTCATTCCCAAGGCACCTGGCCGTTGATACCCTCGTTGGTCTGGCCAATCCGCGGGACTGGATAGAGCTCCGGCCCGGTGATGTCGTCGAAGTCATTCGAGAACTCACCGACGACTGGGATCAGGTTGTAGTCGACATTGGCGCGAGAGTGGAGAACTTGGCCTATCACGGTGGGTCCGACCGGAACGGCCTCGCGAGAGCAGTACTGAGCGCATCGGATGAAGTCATCGTCGTCGGCTCGCCTTCGCCGGTTGGCGTTGCCCGGATCCTCGACTGGCTGGGCGGCAACCGGGACATGTACGCGCTGGAGGTCGGTCCGGAGGACGGGCCGACGCCCGACGGTTCCGTCCGCCTGCAGAGCCCGACCTGGACGCTCGACGCGTGCCCCGTGAGCAACAGCGGCGTCGCCGTCACCGCGGGCGGCCGCGCGCTCGCGTTCTGGCGCCGCGAGTCCACGCTCTACGCCGGCTCGCCGGGATCGGCCGCGGCGGGGGTGGGCTCC
>CBDTUP010000162.1:0-6143 GCA_965363685.1 uncultured bacterium
GCAGGAGGGTTTCCGCGAGTTTGACCGCGACCTGCGCTTCATGAGCGTGTGGGGCTATTTTAAAGATACCCGTTATGTGGCCCCAGGGGGACAGATTATGCCCTTCCACCAACGCCGGGAAATCGCCCCCACCACCGTCATCAGTATCAGGGTCGTAATGCGGTAGGTCCGTCCCCGCGATCGCTCCCTGATTTCTCGGCGGGCTACCAACCAGATAGAACGGAGCGGAGTCATCGCGACACCGCCTCGAGGAACACTTGAGAAAGAGTGGGAGCCTCAAACGACACGTGAGTAACCGTCCCCGCCGAAGCAGCGAGAACCAGCAGCTCATCGATCGGGAAATCGCGCTCCACCACCAACACGACCCGCTCTCCCTGAACGGAACTCTCTGCGATCCTCGGAGACTTTGGGAGCCATGAGCCATCGCTTCCGGAAACATGAACCTCGACTCTCCGGTAGGTGGTCTGTTGCTTGATGGCCCCGACTTCGCCGACGAGGACGATTTCGCCGTCGTTGATGATGGCCACCTCTTCGCACAGGTCTTCGACCAGATCGAGTTGATGGCTCGAAAAGACGACCGTCTTCCCCCGGGCCGCCTCTCGCCTCAACGTCGCCCCGAGCGCCTGCACACCCAGTGGATCCAGACCGCTAAACGGCTCATCGAGAACCAGGAGCGCAGGATCGAATATGAGTGCCGCCGCCAGTTGGATCCTTTGCTGATTGCCATGCGAGAGCTGCTCGAGGCGATCGCCCCCCCGGTCGAGCAACCCGAACTCGTCGAGCCAGCGATCAACCGATGTCTTCGCCTCGGTCACCTTCATGCCGTGTAGCTCGCCCAGGTAGATCAACTGATCCCGCACCTTCATCCGCGGGTAGAGGCCGCGTTGTTCGGGCATATATCCGAATGTCCTGCGGGTGGGAGCATCGATCGGTTCCCCCATCCAGGTCACCGAACCAGAATCGAGTGCTACCAGCCCAAATATCGACCGCATTGCCGTCGTCTTGCCCGCTCCGTTGGGACCGAGAAACCCCAGCATTCGGCCGGGCGACGCGGAAAACGTACACCCGTCGAGCGCGACAACCTCGCCGAAGCGTTTGTGGAGATCGTGGAGTTCGAGCATGAGGTCAGGAGGTTACGGCCTATCACCGCTTCACGGGAACCGAATGCTCGAACCGACTATCAACCGTCAGAAAGGGATCTCGCTCTGAACCGTGCCGCGCCGCCAAGGCACACCGAATCTAGGGAGCAAGTAGCGGTCAAATCCGAGCCAACCGGCATTCCGCCAGGCCATGATGAGCAGCAAGGAAATCAAGACCATCGCCGGGTTGGCTCCAGAGGTGCCGGCGAACATGAACGAGAAGTTGAGAACTGCGCCGCCGAATGCGGCCAAGCCGGTGAAAGCTCCGGCTATCAACAGCAGGCCGATGATCAGTTCGCTGAAAGCCACGAGCGGCCCAATGAAGCCGTGGCCGGTGACTTCCACCCATTCCAGGAACGTGACATACCAACCGTAGGCAACGTCGGGTGCCGGACCTTCGGAAGCTGCAATCGCGGTTCGCGCCAGCCCGGCGACCGCATCGCCGACCTCGACGACCACGTCTGATCCTTCCGGAATGCCGCTGCTGATCCAACCGATATTGCCATCTCCGCCCAGCGAATACTCGGCCTTGCCCCAATCCCAGATACGCCAGGTGAGGTTTCCACCGACGGTCTTGCGCCATCCGGCGACGAGCCACTCCCACCCGAGCCACAAGCGGACAATGAGCCACAGCCAGGCGATTTCTGTACCACCGAACAGGCGGCGCGCGAGCAGCGGTTCGGGAAACTGGACCGTTTCCGCCATCGAGACTCTCCCCAATCCTTCTTGACGAACCCAACCTAGTTGGTCCGACCACTTTGCGTGGAGATTCAACCACTCGGCTAGTGGAGGCGGCGTAACTATCGTGACCCGATGCACCGGTTCGCGGCCATATGTTTGCTTCTCGTCCTAACGACCGTGTCGTGTACGTCGGTATCTGTCCCAACTACCACCCCAGCCGATCCTTCTCCATCCGAACCATCGACCACTACCACCGTCGTCTCCTCGTCTACGACCACCACCCCGACAGCCGCCAATCTGGAACCGGATTTGCCGGACCCGGTCGACATCGCCGAGCAAGGCTGGGGTGAAATCGAGGGTTTCGTTCGGGTTGATCTCGAGGAATCGGCCCTCAGAGGTATTGAGTTCCGGCTCAACACCTTTCTCGGTAATGCGGTTGAGGGTCTCAGCTATACGGGACTGGAGCCCGAAGATGGTGGCGCCGGAATCGTTGCTCTGTCGATGAGTCCGGCACCATTTCTCCGCGGCGACCCGTTGCTGGCGCCCGGCCTGGCCGGCTCACTGGCCGGACCATTCGACGATCTGGAGGAAGTCACCGTGGCCGCCGCCCAGGTCTATCGCATCTTTCTGGGAGAGGAGTGGTGGTACTTCTGGGCATCAAACACGCACCTTTACGCCGCAATCGGCCCCGACACCGAGGCCGAACGCGCCATCTCCGCCATCATCGATGGCGCTCCCGATACATACCTCTGGCAGGCCGATGATTGCTTGTGGTTCGGGACCTACGAAGACACCTCGATGCCATATGCTCCTTTTGGAACGGCGAATGTTGTTCCGTGCAGCGGTCCGCACACCCATGAGGTGATCCTTTCCGATGGGACCGCCTACGGACCGGATGATGGGTTCCCAGGAAGTGCGCTGTCCATCGAGGTGGAACGGACTTGTGGGATTGCTTTTCGCGACTACATCGGAATCGATTGGGTCGATTCGAAGGTGTCGGCCATCCGCTACCTTCCAGACTCCAGCGAATGGGACGAGGGAGATCGTTACCTTGCTTGCGTCGCGGAACTGCCCGCCCCCGGTGGCGGTGCTCTGCCAATCGACGGCACCCTTCGTGGCATTGGTGGTGATGCTCTGATTCTGCGCCAACCGGGCGACTGCCACGTCGGAACACTGAATGCAGAGCCTGTGGATTGCCGGCTTACCCACACCGGAGAGTTCATCGGGTACCTGGACGATCCGACCGACCTGGGTCCGGAATACCCGGGCGGGACGGAGCTATTCGACGCTGCTCTCCCGGCCTGCGAATTGCTCGTCGACGAATACGCCGTGGTCCGTGAACACAGCGGTGCTCGGGTCAGAGCCCATGTCGTCCCACCTTCGGTCGTGGAATGGGAAGACGGGCTACGGGCCTTCCGCTGCTACGCATTCGCGATAGACAACGAAGGCGGTCGGCTCGAGATATCCGGGAGCTTCGCGGAGGATTGGGAGATCGTACGATTCTCGGAAGATGACGTCACCGCAGAGTTTCCAGGTTCGAGGTTGTAGGTTCTGGGAAATGGCTGATGGAGCCAGACCGATTCTTGGTACCCTCCCCGCATGACCGATCGCCACGTCCTCGTTGCCGTCGCCTGGCCCTACGCCACCGGATCTTTGCATCTCGGGCATATCGCCGGCGCATATCTCCCTCCCGACATCTTCGCCCGTTATCACCGTATGGCCGGCAGCAAGGTACTCATGGTTTCCGGCAGCGACGTACACGGCACTCCGATAACAGTGAAGGCGGATGAGGAGGGAGTAACCCCGCGTGAGATCGTCGACCGATACCACCCGCGCTTCCTCCGCTACTGGGAACAACTCGGGATCGATTTCGATCTGTTCACGACCACGGGCACCGACAACCACAAGCGAGTGGCGCAGGAGTTCTTCTTGAAGCTCCTCGAGAACGGCTACCTCTACCGCCATACGACAAGCCAGTTCTACGACGAGGAGGCCGGCCGTTTTCTCCCCGATCGCTACGTCGAGGGAACCTGCCCGCACTGTGGCTACACGGACGCACGCGGCGATCAGTGTGACAACTGCGGGAAGACCCTCGACCCGCACGAACTCGTCGATCCGATATCGAAGCTTTCCGGAACCACTCCCGTCGAGCGCGACACCGAGCACTACTACTGGAAGCTGAGCGCTTTCCAAGGGCCCCTCCTCGACTGGCTGCGGGCCCAGGACGGATGGCGTCCGCACGTAGTCAATTTCGCCATCGGAATGGTCAAGGACGGCCTCCACGACCGGGCCTTCACCCGTGACCTCGACTGGGGCATACCCCTCCCTATCGACGACCTCGGGGAGGGCAAGTCGATCTACGTGTGGTGGGAAGCCGTCATGGGCTACTACTCGGCACCGCAGGAATGGGCCCAACTCCAGGGAACACCCGACGCCTGGAAGAATTGGTGGACCAATCCCGACGCCGAGACCTACTACTTCATCGGCAAGGACAACATCCCCTTTCATGCGGTCTACTGGCCGGCTTTGCTGATGGGCCACAAGGACCTCAATCTGCCAACGAACGTGCCCGGGAATCAGTACGTGACTTTCGGAGGGTCGAAAGCATCGAAGTCGCGCGGCGTCGGCAGATCTCTCGATTGGTACCTCGAGCATTTCGAACCCGACGCCTTGCGATACGCCGTCGCCGCGATCCTGCCGGAGCACAACGACACCGATCTTTCGGACGACGAGATCACCAGACGGGTCAACGAGGAACTGGTGGCGACCTGGGGAAACCTCGTCAATCGGGTGCTGGCGATGACGAACAAACACTTCAATGGCCAGATTCCGACTCCTGGTGAGTTGGAGGACACCGATCGCGCGCTGCTCAACAAGATCGATGAGGCAGTAGCCGAGGCAGCCGGCTTGTTCGAAAAGGTCGAGCTAAGGGCAGCCTTGCGAACGGCGATGTCCGCCGCGTCGGCGGCCAACGCCTACTTGAACGAAACGGCACCATGGTCGACGGCCAAGACCGACATGGAGCGCACGGCGACGATCCTGCACACTGCTTTGAGTGCCATCAATGGCGCCAAGACCATCTTTGCTCCATTCTTGCCCTTCACCTCTCAGCGCCTGCACGAGATCCTCGGTCAGCATGGGTTGCTGGCCGAATGCCCCTGGGAGCGCCAGCCGTTGGAACCGGGTACCACGATGGGAGCGCCGGTTCCGCTGTTCAGCAAAGTGGATCCGGAGGCTTTGGCCGAGTAGCGACCGGCGACCGGCTCAGCGTCGTTCCAGAACCGCCCGCGTGGTCTCATCGATTGGGGCACTGTGAGCCAGGCGCACCGGGGTGATCGACACCCATCCCTCGGCGAGAGCCTCAACATCGGTGCCGGCGATGTCGTTATCGATTCGCAATCCGGTGGCGAAGTCGTGCACAAACCGACCGGGTGAGGCCTCGCGGAAGATGTTGTCGTAGCCGACTTTGGCGATGTCTGTGACTCGCCGCGGAGCGTCGACATCGAGATCCGACGCGTAGTTGACGTTCAGCAGGTCCACTCCCGGTGGGTATCCGGCATCGAGGATGGTTTGAAGAACGTCGATCGCAACCTCCGCTGCCTTGCTCCACATAGGTCCCGACTCGGAGGACCAGGCCATCTCGGCCCAACCACGATGATCGGCCACGTCTCCAGTCGAGAACGCAACGGCGGGAATCCCAGCAATCCATCCTTCGGCGGCCGCACCGACGGTTCCGCTGGACAGGAAGAATCCGAGGCCGTTGTTCAGGCCGACATTGATGCCGGAAATGACCATCTTCGGTCTCTCACCAAACAGTGAATGGATGCCCAACTGAGCGCAGTCGGCCGGAAAGCCGTCGGCGACGGCGACCTCCACGCCTTCCTTGACCACCGTCTTCACGTGGATCTCGTCGAAGCGGGTGATTGCCTTGCCGATCCAGCTTCGTTCCCGATCGGGTACGACTACCCGCACCTCTCCGATCTCAGCCAGAGCCCGGTAGAACGGGGTCAGCGCGGGTGAGTCGATTCCGTCGTCATTGGTGAGCAGAAAGTAAGACATCGAAACAAGGCTAACCCCGGAATCGGCTGCTTTCGCCGTCGGACGACCCGGCCGGGGGGGCCGGTAACATCAGTCTCACGGATGATCTGAGGAGCCTGCAAATGCCCACTAATCAGAACCTGCACGAGCGATACCGGAAGTCGCTGCCTTCGTGGCTGGTCGTGATGATGAAGTAGGTCTGCCGGGTCTGTTCGGACTGGCGCATGGTGCGGCACAGCTCCAGGCCGCCGATCTCGGGCATCGACCAGTTGGCGAGGATCACCT
>CBDTUP010000163.1:0-6131 GCA_965363685.1 uncultured bacterium
GAGGCGCCGATCATTCTGCTTTCCGAACCCCCCGTTGAGTCTGCTCCCGCAATCCTGCAATGGAAGCTCACTCCCACCGTTTATTCGGAGCGCATGGTCGATGCCCTCGCCGGTATCGCCACAACCCCGGTTTCCGTTCATCTCAAGGTGGACACAGGTATGCACCGTGTCGGCACTTCTCCCGATAACGCCTTGGATTTGGCCCGCCGCATCGATGCTGCTCCCGGACTTGACCTCACGGCCGTCTGGACCCACTTCGCCGTGTCGGAGGCCGATCCCGAGTTCACCCGCCTCCAGATTGAGCGCTACGAGGCGGCTGTCGCTGCCATCCGGAGTGCCGGCTTCGCTGTGCCGATGATGCACTCCTCTAACACCGCGGGAGCAATCGAGTTCCCCGAGGCTCGGTACGACCTGGTCCGCATTGGGATCGGGACCTACGGACTCCAACCCGATCGTTCGGTTGGCTCCGAGCTCGATCTCTGGCCCGCAATGAGAGTGGTCTCTGAGGTTGCTCACGTCGAACGGCACCCGGCAGGCACCCGCCCGTCATACGGCCGAAGGCGGGCGATGCCGACGGAAGGCCTGGTTGCTTCGATTCCCATGGGGTATGCAGACGGTCTGCCTCGGCTGCTCTCCGACGGCGGAGAGGTCCTGATACGTGGCAAACGCTATCCGCTGGCCGGCACGGTGACGATGGACTACATCGTGGTCGATGTTGGATCCGATCCGGTCGAGGTCGGCGATGAAGTGGTATTGATCGGCCGCCAGGGTGACGAGGAGATCGCGGTGGAGGAGTGGGCAGACCTTACGGGCACCATCAACTACGAGATCGTCTGCCAGATCGGTCCGCGTATGCCTCGGAGGTACCAGCCATGACCATCACCGCTATCTCCGGAGTCACCGTCGGGCATTGGACCCACCCTGCTCAGATCACCGGATGCACCGTGATCGTCCTGCCGGAGCCGAACGTGGCGGCGGTGGAAATCAGGGGAGCGGCTCCCGGGACGCGGGAAACGGCCCTGCTGCAACCGGGAATGCGAGTTGAGACGATCCAGGCGTTGTTGCTCACCGGAGGCAGCGCCTTCGGCCTGGCCGCGGCCGACGGTGTAATGAAGGAACTTGCCGCCGATGGGCGTGGCCATCCGACCCCATTCGGTCCGGTCCCAATCGTTCCCGGAGCCGTGATCTTCGACATGGGAGTGAGCGATCCGGAAACCCGCCCGGGTCCGGAACAAGGTGCACTCGCGTACCGGGCTGCATCGGCCGATCCTGTTGAAGCGGGCCGGATCGGCGCCGGCACCGGGGCCACGGTTGCCAAGTGGCGAGGCTTCGAGAACATCAAGCCGGGAGGGATCGGATCGGCCTCGGTGACGCTAGACGGGGTAACGGTTGCGGCGCTGGTGGTAGTCAACGCTCTCGGAGATGTGTTCACTTCGGCCGGTGAACCACTCACCGGCGGTGTGCACGAACCCGATTTCGATCCGGTCTTGCTCATGGGCGGCAACACCACCCTGGTCGTCGTTGCCACGGACGCTGCTTTCGATCGGTCTTCCACCCGGCGGTTGGCAGTCCGGTCCCAGGACGCGCTCGCGGCATGTTTGCGTCCGGCTCACACTCGCTACGACGGCGATGCGGCGTTCGCTGTGTCCTGCGGCGACAAGGCCGGTGATCTTGATCGCCTGTCGGAGGCCGCCTTCTCGGTGACGGCGCGAGCAATAGAAGCGACGATTCGAGCCGGGAACGATTGAATGGTGGCCGACGAACTCCGCCGGTTGGCCGAGACGGCCGCTAGCTGCGTTGACTGCAGACTCGCCGAAACGCGCACCAACGTCGTGTTCGGTGTCGGGAGCCCAACTGCCGACCTGATGTTCATCGGGGAGGCTCCGGGACGGAATGAGGATTTGCAGGGAGAGCCGTTCGTCGGTGCCGCCGGTCGACTCCTCGACAAGCTGGCCGCAGAAGTCGGTATCGAACGGGACGACGTGTATATCGCCAACGTTCTGAAATGTCGTCCACCCGGCAACCGCGATCCTCTCGAAGACGAAATCACCGCTTGCAAGGGATACCTGGCTCAACAGATCCAGTTGATCGATCCGGCCGTGGTGATGACGCTCGGCAACTTCGCCAGCAGATTGCTGCTGAAGACGACCACAGGTATCACGCGGCTGCGCGGAACCGCATATCCGTGGTGGGGCCGGCACGTCGTCCCTACGTTCCATCCGGCTGCTGCGTTGCGAGGAGGGGAGAAGGTGCTCAATCATATGCGGAGTGATTTCGCTCTCGTTCGCAGCACCATCGATCTTCGTTCCGCAGAAACTACGGAAGATCTGACAGAACCCACCACAGTGGCGCCATCGGCAACTAGCCTCCAGGACGCAACGCAGTTGGAGTTCTTTGCTTGACCGTTGAGCTTGTTACCAAATCCGATGCAGATACCCGCGCCGTAGGACGCCGTCTCTCCGGACTTCTCCGTCCCGGCGATGTGGTTGTGCTCTGTGGATCCCTTGGTGCCGGCAAGACCGCCTTTGTCGGCGGCGTCGCCGACGGTCTCGGCATCGACGAACCTGTGACCAGTCCCAGCTTCGTGCTGATGAGGAAGTACACGTCGGGATTCATCCCGCTCGTGCATGTTGATGTGTACCGCATCGGGTCACTGGGCGAATTCGACGATCTCGACGTGTTCGAAGAAGCTCGGGAGTCGGTCCTCGTTGTCGAATGGGGCGACGCGGTGGCTGCCAGCCTTCCGGACGATCATCTGAAGATCGTGATCGAGATCACGGGCGAAACCGAGCGCGATCTTCGTTTCGGGCCCAATGGATCGTGGACAGAACGACCATTAGGGGAGCTGTCGGAATGAAGGTGCTGGCAATTGAGACTGCCACCCCCGCCTCTTCGGTTGCCCTCGGCGAAGATCGGGCCGTCGTGGCCTCTGCGCAAAGGGTCGATCGGCGTGGGCATGGTGCGTTCATCGTCTCGGCCATCGATTTCTGTTTCGACCAGGCCGGCTGGAATCCGGGTGACCTCGACGCCATAGCGGTCGATGTTGGCCCCGGCCTCTACACCGGGATCCGGGTGGGGCTATCGACCGCCCAAGGACTGGCGGCTGCCCTGGGCGTACCCTTGGTTCCCGTCACCTCTCTCAACGCCGTAGCGCTGCGAGCCGCCACCGGTCACCGCCACATCTACGCCGTCGTCGATGTGAGGCGCCGAGAGTACGCGGTTGCGTCCTATCGGCCGGTTCCCGGCGGTGTGGTGCGGGATGATCCACCGGAGATCATGTCGGCCGACCACCTACGTGCCATGCTCGAATCTGATCCGAGCGAGTCGCTGGTTGTGGGTGATGTGGAGAGTCTGCCCGAGTCGACGTTCCGCGGCCTTCATCGGGTGAAGACCGGTCGGCCCCGATTTCCTGAAGCGGCCGCCCTTCTTGATCTAGCGGCCGGTCGGCTCGAGAAGGACGAATTCCCCTCGCCCGACGACGTTCGTCCGCTCTACTTGCGCGAACCCGACGTCAACATCTCGTGGAAGCAGTTCCGCAGGGAGGGCCCGTGGGACGATACGGTCCCGGCGTGATCGAGATCCGACCGATGACGGTCGAGGACGTGCCTGCAGTACTGGCGCTCGAAGAGCGCGTGTATCCCGAGCCTTGGTCCGAGGGCGTCTTCCGGGATGAACTTGCACAGCCGAACCGCGTGTACCTGACTGCGGTCGACGGCGACGAGGTCATTGGATACGCAGGGTTGATGATCGTGTTCGAAGACGCCCACATCACGACCATTTCGGTCGCCCCGGAAGCACGGGGGACCAGGACCGGGCAGAAGATGATGATGCGACTGGTCGACACGGCCGTTGCCTCCGAGGCAGAACACCTGACGCTGGAGGTCCGGATGTCGAATGAAGCAGCCCAGGCTCTCTATCGGAAGTTCGGCTTCGCTCCTGTCGGTATGAGGAAGGACTACTACCTCAATGAGGATGCTCTGATCATGTGGGCCAGCGGTATCAACGAGCCGGACTACCAGGAGCGCCTAGAGCGGATCCGGGAGGAATTGTGATCATCGAACCGACCGTTCTTGCATTCGAGACGAGCTGCGATGAGACCGCAGTCGCCGTCGTGCGTGGGTCCGAGATCCTGTCGAACGTTCTCTCCTCTCAGGTTGACCTGCACGCCCGATTCGGGGGAGTTGTGCCGGAGATTGCCGCCCGGGCACATGTGGAGTCGATCCGTTCTTTGACCCACAGGGCGTTGGTCGAGGCTCGGATTCATCCAGATGACCTCGACGGAATCGCGGCAACGCAGGGGCCCGGGCTCGTTGGCGCTCTGCTGGTCGGATTCTCATTCGCCAAGGCAACCGCCTGGGCGCGCCAGTTGCCGTTTGTCGGTATCGATCATATGGAGGGTCATCTGATGGCCCCCCGCCTGGAGTTCGAGGGGTTCGAACCACCCGCAGTAGTGCTACTGGCCTCGGGCGGGCACAGCCAGGTCGTGCACGTGAAGGGGTGGGGAGACTACGAAGTTCTCGGACAGACGATCGACGATGCGGCCGGAGAGGCGTTCGACAAGCTCGCCCGGTTCATGGGGCTCGGGTATCCCGGCGGCCCGGCGATCGACAATATCTCCGAGGACGGCGACCCCGCCGCGGTTGATCTTCCGCGACCACTTCGGGATCGCCGGTACGACGTCTCATTCTCGGGCCTCAAGACTGCAGCCGTCACGTTCATCCAGAAGGCCAAGGCGAGCGGGTCGCTTCCACCGATTGAGGATGTAGCGGCCTCTATCCAGGAGGCGATCGTCGACGTATTGGTACAGAAGACTTTCAACGCAGTCGAGGACACAGGCGTACAGGTGGTTGGTGCCGGGGGCGGCGTTCTCGCCAATCGGAGGCTCAGGCAGCGGCTGAATGAGGAAGCCGATCGGCGCGGCGTCACACTCTATCTGCCGGGCAAGATCCTGTGTACCGATAACGCGGCCATGATCGGCGTGGCCGGAGCACACTGGCTTTCACTGGGGACGTACTCGGCCTGGGATAGCCAGGTGGACACGAACCTCCGCCTCGGCGTTTGACGGGCGAGAGAGTGCCTGAGGATGGGACCTGATTCGTGTTTGATCTGAGTGCGTATCTCCTTGGGCTGGCGGCCCTGGTGTTGCTCACTTTGCTCGTTTGGGTCTTGAGTCTGTTGCGCCGGGACGCCGGCATCATCGACCTGTTCTGGAGCCTGACTTTCATCGTCGCTGCACTGGTATATGCAGCCGCCACGGATGCCCCGACGGGTGCACGAACCACGCTCAGCTTGATGCTCGTGACGATCTGGGGTCTGCGCTTGTCGGGGTACCTCACGTGGCGGAACTGGGGGGAGCCGGAGGACTACCGGTACAAGCGCATGCGGGAACGGGGTGGTCCGAACTGGCCCTACAAGAACCTCATCACCGTCTTCTGGGGACAGGGAGTTCTTGCGTGGATCGTGTCGGCACCGCTGTTGGCGGCCATGGATGGCCGCAGAGATCTGGGTTGGTTGGGATTCCTCGGGATCACCGCCTGGGCTATCGGTATCTTCTTCGAGGCGGTCGGTGATTGGCAGCTGTCCTACTTCAAGAAGAATCCGGCCAATAAGGGGAAAGTGCTCGATTCCGGGCTGTGGCATTTGACCCGGCACCCCAACTACTTCGGCGACTTCATGGTGTGGTGGGGGCTCTTTCTAATCGCTGCCGACGCCGGAGGTTGGTGGAGTGCCTACGGACCGATTGTGATGTCGGTATTGCTCATGAGGGTGTCAGGGGTGACTCCTCTGGAGCGGAAGCTCACCAAGACGAGGTCGGGTTATGAGCAGTACGTTCGCACGACGAATGCCTTCTTCCCGGGGCCCAAGAAACGTACCTGAGCCCGCATCGTCCTCGGTGACGGGCTAACTCCGAGTCGCCTGCTCCTCTGGCAGAGGACTAGCACTCGCTCTAGGAGAGTGCTAAAGTTGCTGGCACTCTCACTCAGAGAGTGCTAATCCCGCAATCTTATAGGAGGATTCGGCATGAAGCTTCAGCCTCTCGGTGACCGCGTGGTCGTCAAGGCTCAGGAGGAAGACGAGGCGCGGACTCCTTCCGGCCTGGTGATTCCAGACACGGCCAAGGAAAAGCCGCA
>CBDTUP010000164.1:0-6107 GCA_965363685.1 uncultured bacterium
CCCAGTACCGGCGGTGCCACGACCGCCGCCCAGGGTGATGTGCAGTTCGTTCGTTGGGGAACCGGCGGTGGCTACCCGATCATCGCCCTCGCCCCATCATCTGTGGCCGAGTGTTACACCCTGACCCTGAAGGCCTTCGACCTTGCCGAGAGATTCCGGTGTCCGGTCTTCCTGCTTACCGACAAGGAACTCAATCTCACGGCGACGACGGTAGACATCGAGGCCTACGAGCGCGTGCCGGTTCGTGACCGGCCTCGTCGATCCGATTCCGATAAGCGCCAGTATTCGTTCGATCCTCCTGATGGTGTCGCCGCTCTGGCTACCTACGGGGGCGACAGCTCTGTGAGATTCACCGGATCTACCCACAACGAGGATGCCTTCATCACCAAGGATCCGACCACGGTGGGCGCACTGAACGAGCACCTCGTTGCCAAGATTGGTGATCACCTCGATGAGATCACCCTGGTGACCCTCGATCTCGAGGCGGCTGCCTCGACTCTCCTCCTGTCCTACGGGAGCACCGCGGGATCGATGAGGGAGGCGGTCCGGATCCTTCGCGATAGCGGACGCCTGGTGTCGGCTATGACCATTCATAGCCTCTGGCCGGTACCCGAGGCGGAGATTCGTGAGGCTCTGAGCAGTCACGACCAGGTTGTGGTCGCCGAACTCAATCACGGGCAGTATCGGCGCGAGATCGAACGTTTGGCGGGGCCCGACACCGTAGTTGTGGGTATTCACCGGAACGACGGCTCGCTCATCGTGCCACGGGACTTCCTGGAGGAACTGCGATGACGACGACGATCACACCTCTAGGCAGCTACCGCAACGACAGCCCATATCCGTTCTGCCCCGGATGCGGTCACAAGTCGATCCTCGATCACCTCAATGAAGCTCTCATCCGGATGGAGGTAGATCCGGCCAGGACAGTGATCGTCAGTGACATTGGTTGTTCCGGACTCTCGGATCAATACTTCATCACCAGCGCCTTTCACGGTCTACACGGGCGCTCAGTCACGTATGCCACCGGCATCAAGCTGGCTCAACCTGATCTAACGGTGATCGTTGTCATGGGAGACGGAGGAACCGGTATCGGCGGTACTCACCTCCTGAATGCCGCGCGCCGGAATATCGGCGTCACCGTAATGGTCTTCAACAACTTCAACTACGGGATGACCGGCGGCCAGCACTCCGCGACTACACCAGAAGGGGCCGTTACGACGACCACGCCCGGCGGCAACCTGGAACGTCCCTTGGACATCTGCGCGTCGGTGGGTGTGAACGGCGCCGGGTATGTATGGCGTGGAACCAACTTCGACAGCGACCTCACTGAAAGGATCATCGAGGCGATCGAATCGAACTCGTTCGCGTTGCTGGATATCTGGGAGCTGTGTACCGCCTACTACGTCAAGACAAATCAGTTCACACGGCGGGCGTTGGACGAGACCTTGGAACGGCTCGGGTTTGAGACCGGTGTCTTGTATCGCGCTCAACGTCCGGAGTACAGCGTGGCGCTGCGATCAGCCGGAGCGCAGTTGCTCGGTGGGGCGCCAATTGGGCCGCTGCCGATTCCCGAGGACTACGCGGTCACACTGGACCACCCGTTCCTCATCGAGCTTGCCGGCAGCGCAGGAGGTCGGGTCCGCTCGGCCGCCCGGCTCGGCGCGCTCGCGGCCATTCGAAGCGGCCTCTACGTCACACAGCGGGATGACTACCCGATCACCGTCAAGACCGGACACAGTCTGGCCAAGTTGGTGTTCTCTGAACGACCAATCGACTATGCCACTTCCGCACAACCCGACGCGTTGCTCATCTTGACCGGCGATGGCTTGAGCAAAACCAAAGCCCGTCTGAAGGCATTGCCAACCGACAGTGTCGTCTACACGATTCCGGAGTATGCGGAGCTCGAAACCGAGGCCCTCGTTGAGGTGCTGGATCCGTCTGCATTGCCCGACCGCGTGGCGAAGGGCGACCTTGCTCTGGTGATGCTCACGGCTGCTGTTGCTCGTTCGGGTGTGTTCCCGGTCGAAGCCCTAACGGCGGTAGCCGCAGACGGTCCGTTCGCCGAGACGAACGAGAAGGCAATACGCCAGGGTTTGCAGCTCAGCGCGTTGTAGAGCATTTCCCGGACCGCGAGCGGGCGACTCATTAGGCTCGCCCCGTGACCTCAGTTCAATTAGCCAGACGACGTGGCTTTGCCTGGATGACCGTCAAGCAGGTCGAAGCTGGAGATCTCCGGTCGGCGGGGGTGTTGATGCTGATCCTCGCGTTCCTCCGTCCATTGATGCCGTTCGATGCCGGCATTCTGTGCCCTTTGCGAGCCACGACCGGCGTGCCGTGCCCTCTTTGCGGAATGACCACGAGCGTTACCGCCGCAACTCATTTCGACTTGCCGACCGCGTTGAGTGCCAACCCGGCCGGCATCATTGCGGTTCTCGTCGCGGCCTACCTACTCATCCGACGACCTCGTTACATAGCGGTGTCGCCACCGCTGGTTGTGGTTGGGCTCGGCGCTATGTGGATCTTTGAGCTCAATCGATACGGGATCATCTAATAAGGGAGAGGGAATGACGACACCTGCAGCGCCATCTGGCCCGCGGGCCAGCTTCGGAGAGCGCTTGATCGCGGCCATCATCGATGGTGTGGTGGTCGGGTTGGGCACCGGAATCCTCGGACGGATCGGAATACTGGGTTCGCTTGTCGGTTTCGTGGTCAGCTACGGCTATTACGTCTACCTCGAGGGAAGCCCTTCCGGTCAGACCATCGGCAAGAGAGCCATGTCGATCCGGGTGGTTGGGATGCAGACCGGCCAGACTATCGGTTATGCCGGTGCATTCATCCGCGTCATCGGCAAGATCGTTTCGAGTATCGCCTGTCTACTTGGCTACTTCTGGATGCTGTGGGATCCGGAGAAGCAGACCTGGCACGACAAGTTCGCCGACTCAGTCGTCGTGCCCGTCTCGTCATACCCGGTCAGCAACTGGCCCGGCTGAGCCCTCAACCCGTTCTGGCGTCAGGAATGTCGCAATTCTGTCGGGTTTCAGACGCCAGAATCGGTTTGGGTTGGGGGGGTCAGAGGCGGGCGAGGAAACGAGTCTCGTTCACGATTGCGCGTATGTGGCGGCCTTTGGCGATAACCGCCCGGTCGTCGGTCGCCTGCAGGTCAAACTCGACCTTCTTGCCATCAACAGCGACGACGGTTGCTACCGCGGTGACCGCCCCGCCGATCGGGGTTGCTGCGAGATGCTGCATCTCTATGAGGGTTCCAACGCTGGTGTGGCCATCGGGGATCGTTCCCATCAACGCCTCGACGGCTGCGGCCTCCAACCAGGCAACCAGCCGAGGTGTGGCCAGCACGGGCACGGAACCGCTTCCCAGTGCGATGGCACTATCGGCATCCGCAACGGTGCCATCAAAGGACCCGGTCAAGCCGGGTGAGAGGGGTTTCACATCCTCTCCTCGACGACCATCGCGATTTCGGTTCCCAGCAAGCGAGCTCTACCGAGGGCAGCATCGTGACGTCGGAGGATGTCCTCATGCTCTCCCTCGAGACCACTGAGGTTGATCCGTACGTTCAGAGAAGCTCCCTCTGCCGCGGCCAACCCGCACCAGCCACCGACACCGGCATCGGTGACAGAGGTCGGATTGCCGAGCTCGGCCACGATCTTCACGACTTCTAGGACTTCGACGCAGTGCTCGAGAACCTCCAAAGGAATGAGCGTGGCGCCAAAATCGGCGGCTGCGATTGCCGCAACCCGCGCCTCGATCTCAGCCTGAGACTTGCGAGGCAGGCGACGTGCCGCCAGAACCGCGTCGAATGCCTCGGTATCCCGATCGATTGCCAACTCCAGCCAGTCCTTGAGATCTTGGCCTCGTGCACCGGCCGATTCCATCACGGGCCGGTGTTCCTCCATGCCTTTCTTTGCCCATGTGAGGGCGGCAACCATTGAAGCGAGGGCTGCTGCCAGCGATCCGGCCAAGGCCGCGACGCTACCACCGCCCGGTGCCGGGGCTTCTCCAGACAACTCATCGAGGAAACCATCGATCGATGAGCCGGCCAGCCGACCCGGTGCGTCCGAGAATGCGTATTCGATGACCTTCGCCCGGGCGTCGAAGGGCACAAGGTCGTCCAGGCCGAGCGAGAGGACAGCACTCTGGACGCGGACTGCTTCCGGAACACCGGTGGTCGCGCCCTGTTTCTGAAGGAAGTGATCGCCGGCAGCCAGCAACACGTCCCGCGGAATCAACCCGACCAGCTCGCTGCCGGTGACCCGCAGCCCGAGCTTCGCCGCCTCCTCCCGGCATGCTTCGAACACCTCGTGAACAGGTGACACGGTCGGATCTGTGAGATTGAGTGAGACCTGGGCACGCTGGTACTCGTCGATGTACCAACCAATGCCCTTCACTTCTTTGAAACGACCTGGTTCGAAGATCGTCTTGCCGCTCTCGTCTTTGAGGATCGCACCACTCTGAGATCGCTTCGGTGCGCCCAACTCTCTCACCGCTTGTGCGACCCGGTGGGCAAGCCGCCGGTCGCGGGTGTTGAGGTTGATGTTGTATGCGACCAGAAACTGTCTGGCTCCGATGGCCGTAGCACCAGCCGATGGATTGAAGGCGGGCCCGAAATCTGGTGAGTCCTCACGTGCGGCCAGTCCCTCATATTCGCCACTGCGGACGTCGGCGAGAGACCGCCGGCCGCCCGGGGCAGCATGTTCGTACAGGTACACGGGGATGCCCAGGTCATCGCCGATTCTCCGTCCGAGTCTGCGGGCAATCTCCGCGCAGTCCTCCATGGTGGCGTCAGCGAGCGGAACGAACGGGCAAACATCGGTTGCGCCCATGCGCGGATGCTCCCCCTCGTGAGTGGTCATGTCGATCAACTCGGAGGCTTTGGCAATGGCCGCGTACGCCGCCTCCTCGACCGCCGTCGGGGCTCCGACGAAGGTCACAACGGTTCGATTGGTGGCAAACCCCGGGTCTACGTCGAGCAGGCGTGCGCCGTCGACGGCCTCGATGGCTGCAGTGATCGCCTCGATGACGGCCGGATCCCGGCCCTCACTGAAGTTGGGCACACATTCAATCAGCTTCACAGAATCTCCTCATCTGCCGACAATACTCGGATAGGTACTACTCGATGAGGAGGCAAACGGTTGGAACGCATCACTCTGCCTGATCGACTACTCGATCGGTTCCGTGAGTTGACGTTGCTTCTATTTGCCTCGTCTGTTGTCGCCGCTCTGGTCGGCGTGGGCAAGATCTTCGGTGGTGGGGCGAGTGCTCTCGCCCTCGGGTGGGGGATAGCCGCCGCAGGTTTTGGATCCGTTTTCGTGATCCGGGCCATCATCTCGTTCCTGTACAACGACGCCGATTACGTCGAGGTATGGGCCACGCTGGCCGCGTTCATGTTCGTCCTCTTCTCGCTGGCCGCCTTCAACTGGTTTGGGGCCATCGCGGCCCTTCTGGTGGCTGCCGCCTGGGTGTTCGGAAAGGCCGGCAGACGCCAGGAAGTGGCTGTGCGACGGGCTGCAGTGCGCGCACGGCGAGAGGCGATGCTGCGGCGCAAGCGAAGCGACGCCGGGCCCGGACCGACCGCCTCCATGCAGGAAGACACCGCGCTCGACCTGTCGCAACGGGATCGGCAACGTCAGGCGAATGATCCCGTTGACGAAGTCCCGGTTACGCGTAGAGGCGCCGTCGAACGCGCGCGGATCATCGACAGCAACCCGTGGAGTCTGCCCCCGGAACGTGGCTAGCGGGCGGAGATGTACTCTTCGAGGTAGCGGATCTGAAAGTTCTGTTCCTTGGTTTGGAATCGGACAAGGTCGCCGATCGAAACCAAACCTTTCAACGAATCTCCATCGACCACCGGCAGATGCCGAATACGTCGATCGGTCATCAACGCCAGCGCTTCCTCCACATCGCACGAAGGTTCGACATAGATGACCTCAGCAGTCATGATCTCCCGAACCTTCGTCCCTTTTGAAGTCTTGCCTTCGATGGCCACCCGGCGGGCCACGCCGAGATAGGTGAACACGGCGCGATCGGCCCCGTCGGCCTCGATCAGCCGCACCTCGCCCCGGTTGGGCTGATCGAGGCCGACGGGGCCGATC
>CBDTUP010000165.1:0-6097 GCA_965363685.1 uncultured bacterium
CGAGAGGCGCGAGCAGTTCAGGAACGATGCTCCGCTCGGTGCCTGGCTGCGGCGGATACTCCACAATCTGGCAATCGACAGGGCCCGTCGCTCTTCCCGCGAGGTCATCGTGGAGGAAGTTGAAGAGAAGTGGCAGACCGACGAGTACACGGTCGATCCGGCGGTGGTGGCCGAACGTGCCGCCACTCGCGAGGAACTCGAGGATGCATTGGTGCGGCTCCCGTTCGGATACCGACTGGCGGTGATTCTTCATGATGTGGAGCAGTGGAAAGTACGAGAGATAGCCGATGTCCAGGGAATCTCGCTACCGGCGGCCAAGCAGAGGTTGCGGCGAGGGCGGATGATGCTGGTCGCAGCTCTGGCCGACGGTCATGAACGGCGGATGATGCTCAAGGAGGTACCGATGCGGTGCTGGGATGCCCGAAAGCACGTGTCCGACTACCTGGATGGCGTCCTCGAACAGGCCAAGGCATCCATGGTCGAAAGTCACCTGGAGGTTTGCCCGACCTGCCCTCCGCTCTACGCGGCGTTGGTCGACGCCCGCCACGGGTTGACCGAACATCGCGACCCGGATTCGGTCATACCTCCCGAGGTTCGAGAGCGAATCCTGTCGCTCGCCTAGAGGTGCGGGCTAACTAGCCAAGGGGTACAGCAGCGAAAGGGACTCCGAACCGTAGGCACCAGATCAGGACTGATCCATGCATATCCGGATCGAATTCCTCCGGCAGCTCGTAGTTCTGACCTCCGACATTCCCCTTGAGCTTGCCGAGATCCAGATACTCGATCGGACTGCCACCGTCGTAGTCGTCCGATGGCAGAACCCACACGTAGAGATCGGGTCCGTTCTGGATGTCGGTGTCGTCCTCGAAGCGAAGAATGTAGCGGCCGTCCTGCTCGTAGATCGTGGCGGATCCCTCAGCCGAGGGATCGATTCCGTAGAACTCTCCCGCCGCGACCGCGGTCGGCCCGACCGGTGGTTGGGGCTCATCTGCAGCCACCTCCGGAGCCGGCGTCGACTCCACGGAAGGCACGGTGGTCACCGTCGTTGCGCCCGTCGGTTCTGGCGCGATCGTCGTACTGGTAGTCGCCGGAGCGGGCGCCGCGAAGGCGTCGGCCAGGGACTCATTGACGGCGTCGTCGACGAAGAGCTTGTCCGGACGAAAGGCGAGAAAGCCTCCGACCGCCAGAATGAGGGCGAGCCCGAACACGAGCAGTCGGTGTTGTTTGATGAAGTTCATTGGCGCTCCGCTGGTTGATTCAAGTCCGTCAACTCCCGGCGACCGGCAATGCTTCCGCTCAGGCCCCGAGTTTCGCGTCTGTTTCGACTTGGACGTGTTTCCTGTCAATCGCGCGCCCCGTTTCTGATACCCCCGATTGACAGGAAACCTCAAAGAGGCGTCAGGAGGCGAGGGCGCGGGTCGTGCAAAAAGTGTGGATCGACTCCGAGAAGGCTTCGGGTTGGGTCAGGCTGCAGGCGTGGCCGCTGTCCTCGACCATCACGATCGTGGCGTCCTTGGCGACGGCCGCAGCATCGTCCTCTTCCGCTCGATTCCCCTTGTCGCGTTCACCGTTGAGTATCAGCACCGGGCATTCGACCTCCGACAATATCGCCCGATAGTCATGCCCCGCCATGGTGCGAAGGGCCATGGTCGCCGACTTCAGCGATAGGCCGTGTGCGATGAAGTCATCCGCCATCTCCGGCGGCAGAGCCTTTCGGAGAGCCTTCTCGTTCGCCTTTCGAACGAACCGGGTCAACGGGGCCAGCGCCATCCCGTAGAGCTTGGTCGAGAAACCACCCCACCCGCTGTAGGCGATCGTCGATCCCGATAGAACGAGACCCGCAATACGCGGATGTCTTGCTGCCATTGCCACATATCCGCCCAGCGACAAGCCGACCAGAACCACCGGACCGGTTGTGTGCTCCTCGATTACATCGTCAACCGAGGCAACAGAGCGGAAGTAGTCGTACTTCTCATCCATCCGGGCCCCGTGGCCCGGCAGGTCCAGAGTGACGATTCGATAGCGATCGGAGAGACACTCGATTTCCGGCAGCCACATCTTCCGGTTGGCGCCGGCGCCGTGCACCATCACCAAGGTTGGGCCCGCTTCCAGTCCGTCGATCCCTATGTAGCCACTCATGCCGGTAGATCCATCTGGTAGACGGCGCCGACGAGGCCGAAAGTGCGGCCGATGTCGCCGTCGGCTAAGGAGAACTCGTCCGCCAGCGCCACGAGTCGCTCTGCGAATTCCTGCGCCCGTTCGACGTCCATCCGGGCCGAGTAGATGCGCCCGAACGGTTGAAAAGGTTGGTCCGAGTAGGGGAGGGCTTCGATGGCTGCCTGCCGCAACATGAACTTGAGGGAATCGCTCTCATCGTCGGAGCCGACCTGGATGTGCAGGCGGTCGTAGCTCGTTCGGTAGAAGCGCTCAACCACGGCACGGACCGGCCGCTCCTCGACGAGTTCGAGGAGGCCCGCCCGCAAGAGCACCTTGAGGTGGTGTCCGATCTTGCCGTGCGTCATCTCCAGCAGCGTCCCAATACCCTTGGCGCTCATTGTGTCGCGTGAGAGCAACTCGAGGATCCTGGACCGAACGGGGTGACTCAATGCCTTCAGTTGGCTGGAATCGGTGATGGTCAACGATCGGAGTTCTGTATGCACTGACATATCAGTATGTAATGGTAATCCGTTGCAAAAGATCTGTCCATCTTTTCCCGCGAACCTCTTGCGCGGCGCCAACCGCTCGGTAAGCTGCGATTAGCTCCGGTCGTTTCTCTCAAGTAAACGCCGCCGCAGCCGATCCAACCTTATGCCCACCGCCACCTTCCAGCCCCCTTCGCTGCGCCTGCTCGCACGCAACGCCATCGCACCGGTGATGGAAGGCGTGGTCGTGCCACTGGCCCTCTTCTACCTCTTCATGTGGATCGTCGGGATTTGGGGCGCCATCGCCGTAGCCCTGATCTGGTCATGGGGAGCTGTGATCTATCGAATGGCACGAGGCGAGCGGGTGTCTGGACTACTGATGCTGGCCGCGTTGGGCATGACGGTCAGAACCGTTCTTTCGGTTTCGACTCAGTCGGTGTTCTTCTACTTCCTCCAGCCGACCCTCGGTACAGTCGTGGTCGCCGGAGCCTTCCTCTTCTCCGTCCCGGCCGGCCGCCCGCTGGCAGCTCGCCTAGCTGAGGATTTCCTGCCGATGCCGGATGCGTTCCGAGCCCACCCCGCGGTGCGCAAGTACTTCCTGCGGATCACCGTGCTGTGGGCGCTGGTCCAATTGGCAAACGCCGCCCTCGGGTTCTGGCTGTTGGTCAGCCAGCCGGTGCCGGTTTTCCTGGCCGCAAAGACTGCGGGGACCCTTGGACTCACCGCGGCCGCAATCGGCGTATCGGCTTTTGTGTTCTTTCGGTCGATGCGCCGGCACGGATTGCTGGCGGCTGAAGCTGCCGTCGAATGAAACCACTCTGGCTCGAGACTCGCGACGGACTCGCTCTGTCGGCCAAATGGCAATACACGCGTTCCCAGAATCCGCGGGCGGCGGTGGTACTTGTCCACGGATTCACCGGCTCGAAGGACCATCCTGAGGTGAAATCGTTCTCTTCGGGCCTCGCCGAGGGCGGATACGACGTCCTGAGCTTCAACACCCGTGGTCACAAAGACTCTGAAGGCGCCTGCACCCTCGGCGACCGTGAACAATTCGATGTCGAGGCGGCGGTAGGAGAGGCACGTAAACGCAACGGGAGGGTGGTGGTGTTCGGCGCTTCGATGGGTGCGATTTCGACACTGCGATACGCTGCGTCCGATGATTCACTGGCCGTGTCGTTGAGTGCTCCTTCCCGGTGGAGGATGCCGCGCAGTGCCCCCGCATTGCTGGCAACTTGGATGACACGCACTCGGCTCGGGAGGCGGTTCGCCGAGCGATTCCTCGATGTGACGATCGACAAACGATGGTCAAATGCTGCACCACCCGAGGAACTCGTCCGAGAGATCCAGGTGCCTCTCGCAGTGGTGCACGGGCAGGCTGATCCGTTCATCGCTCCGGCTGAAGCACAGCGACTCGTGCACGCCGCGGTGGGCCCCACACGCCTGGAGTTGGTGCCGAGCATGGGCCACGCATTCGATCTGAAGGGGATCGGGTCGATTCTCAGATCGATCAACTGGGCGCTGGCCGTGGGCGCAGCCTAGAGGCGGCGCCCTACCGCGACCGCGTATCCCACCACCAGGCGATACCTGTGAGACTCGGACCGGAGTGGACGACCATCACCGTCCCGAAGTAGCCGATGAACTCGGTTTTCGGTACGACCTCAGAACGGACCGTGTCCAACAGGCGAACGGCCTCCTCGCGACCCAGTGCGTGCAAGCCGGCGATATGCAGTCGGGCGTTGTTTCCCGGGTTCGATGATCGCCATATGTCGAGGAGCCGTTCACTGGCACCGTCCACGCTCAGAGCCGGACGCATGGCGTGGACTCGCCCGTGTCGTACCTCAACTAGAGGGCGGACGCCGACCATGTCGCCTGCCCTCGCCGCCAGATAGGGAACGTGACCGCCCCTGGCCAACCAGCTGAGATCGTCCAGCCTGGCGACCAATCGAACTCGCTCCGCGATGTACCGGGCTTCCTCAGTAACGGCCTGAAGCGATTCTCCTCGCGCGGCGACGGCCGCTGCCCCGGCCGCCACGAGACCTTGCGCTCCGGCGGCGGTGCGTGAGTCGAAGACCTCGACCGGAGACCCCTGCAACCTGGCGGCCGTATGTGCGCTTTCGAACGTGCTCGACGCGAGTTCCCGGGATACGGTGACAATCAGCGATCCCACTTCCCCGGCTCGCTCGGTCAGCGCCTGGAGGAAGTCGCCGGGCGATGGGCCGGAGGTTGTGAAGCCCTCGTCGATCCGGGAGACGACTTCCTCGAGGCTCAGATCTCCGTCGTAGTAGGCAGTCTCCCCGAGTGTCAAACGCTCCGGGACGACGACAATTCCCATTTCCTCGGCGAGGCGCGGCGGGAGAGTGGCGACGCTGTCGGTGATCACGGTGACATTGGCCATCAATCGACCCCCGGCTTTCTCCCTCTCCAACTCAGAGAGGGCACGGTGTCCTGATCGAAGAGGAGCCGCGTGCTCCAAGTGCGGATACGGGACTCCTGAGATGCCGGCTCGTTGCCCGCGATTCTCTTCACCAGCATCGGCATGACCACCGCCAGGGCCGCCAGAGCCTTGTTCCGATCCCCCAAGCGGCGCATTGCCGGGACCAGACCGAGATAGGAGCACAGAGCACCGACCGATGTGAGTCGAATAGATCGACCTAGGGCCACGCCGGCCAGAAGGATCAGGCTTCCCTGCCATCCATTGACGGCCATGGCTCCCATCGAAGGTGAGATTCCGCGGCCGCCGGCACCTTTCAGAAAAACCGACCAGTTGTGGCCAACGACCGCAGCGCCGCCGGCAACGGCGGCGAGACGAGGACGCTTCTTCCCGGCAAGGATCGGTCCGATCGATCCCTTCGTCACGTCGAGGATTCCGCCGATGAGAAGCGGCTTCAATCCGGCTTCGTAGAAGAGCCCGCTACCCGACACCGTCCCTGTGCCGACACGCCGGAGGTCGACGCCGCGGACGGCCCTTGAAACGATATTCGAGAACGGGACAGCACCGGCTAGATAGCCGGTGGCTATCACAACGGCCGGCGGAATCTGCTGCCGCTTGGACATGTGTTCAGCCTATTCCGCCCGGGTGGGGCTGAGTGGGTCAGACGAGCAGAACGATCCCGATGACGAGCGCGGCAACTCCCCAGATGTAGAAGAAGATGACTGTTCCGGTCTCGGTCAGTGCGCTGACAAAGCCTTGAATCTTCTTCATGTTCCATATGGCCGGAGGCTTCAGGAAGGTGATGCCGATTACCGCGAGGCCGTAGACGATGAGAATGATGCCCAGAACAGTCATGCCAGCGAATCTATCTGGATATCAGACGTCTCGACAGAGGCGAATGGAGCGCTGACCGGGCCTTTCGGCCAATTGCCCAGGAAGGGGTGATCAGGTGATGGCCGGCACCGGCGACTCTGCCAAAGGCAACGAGAGACAGAAGATGCTGTGGCCGTTCTCGTACGAGTAG
>CBDTUP010000166.1:0-6095 GCA_965363685.1 uncultured bacterium
CCGCCTCGTGGAAGGTGATCGTCGGCATTGTGTAGGCAGCGATCTGACCGCCGACACCGGCATGGAAGGCCCCGGGACGTGACCCATCGGCGGAGGCAGCCACGTAGTAGCCACCGCGCCCGGCTGCCTCGGGAACGATCTCCACCTCCGCCTCCGGCCACAGACTGAAGAACCCCCTCATCCGTGTGGATGCTCTATCGATCAGGGTCGTGTACTCGCCGACGACATCGCCCGGCGCAGACGAGCCGTCGAAGAAGCCCGCATCGTTCCTGGCCCGACCCCGTAACTCGCCGATTGTGGCATCTGCCGGGTATCCCAATAAGTCAAATGCTGCACGAAGCTCCGCTTCGACGCGGGCAACGTTCTCGAGGCCGATCTGGTGGATTTCGCCGGCCGTCAGGTCCGTTGATGTGTGGTCGCGAAGCAAGTACTCGTAGTAGGCATCGCCTTCGGGTAGGCGCCAGACGCCGGCCTCCGGAGACGCCTCGGCCCGAATACCCTCGATGTGGTCGATGAGAGCGACCCAGGCAGGGACGAATGAGGCCTCCAACTCTGCCTCTGCGCGGGTCAGCAGATCCGTCCGTGTCGCAGGGTCGATGCTCTCGATCAGTTCAATCCGGGTTTCAAACGCCTCGTATAGGGGTAGACGTGTCACACGTACCGCAGCCGGGTCGCGGGTTCCACCCAGATCGTTCTGGAGAGTGCTACTGGTCCAGGCGACGATCACGGCCGGAGGGTATATCCCCATTCCTTCGCTGATCTCGAGACGCTCGAGCAGTTGCGTTACCTGGTCGTCGATGAGCGAGAGCCGGGTTATGTAGTCCTCCGCGTCATCGGCGTTTTCGAGCGGATGCTCCTCACTGAGGAAGAGGATCAGATTGAAGTTGTAGCTGTTGACGAAGTGATGGACCGGGTAGTCGTGATATGCGAAACGATGGCCGCGGACCTGTTGATCCAGGTACCACTCGTACACGTCGTATGAGACTTCCTCGGCGGCGGTCAGAGTTTCCCGGTCGAACGAACGGAGTTGATCGAGGATCTCGACCTCCAGGGCCTGGGTCTGCTCGAGGTAGCCGGGCGAGAGATCATTGAGCCGATCGTTCCGCAACCCGTAGTCGGCCGACACTCCAAGGGATGTGAGAAACTCGGGTGCTCGCAGAAGAAGGAGTTCGTATGAGGCCTCGAGGAAGTCCGGAAAGGCCAGGTCATCGAACTCGGTGACATCACCTGCCGGCAAGCCGGGCACCGTATCGGGCGTTTCGGAGGTGGGGATCGTCGTGCCGACAGAGGAGATGGTGGTCCCGGATGACGGCGCAACGCTATCGCCCGTCGTGCAAGCGGCTGAAATGAGCATCAAAGCGACGACAACAACTCGGGAACCGTTCATCCGCCTCCTTTCGTTGCCCTAATCATGGCATCGCCTGGAGAACCAGACCTGCATCAGACCTCAACGAGAGGCAGGCTGCGCACCGTCGTTGGCATTAGCGTTACGCCCATGTATCGACCAACCGTGGTGGCGTTGCTCGCCTTGACGCTGACATCTTGTAGTGGAGAGGCAGGCTCCACGACCTTGCCTCTCTCGAAGGCGGCGCCCCCTGCGACGGCCATGACCGTGCCGGCTACCACCACAACCGCTCCCGCCCCGACAACGACATTCACGCCACCCCCAACCACTACCACCACCATCAGCCCTTTCGCCAGACCCGACTGGCTGGGAACACGCCCCCTCCCATTGCGCCCGGACGAGCACGGGGAAGTACAGCCGACACCGGCAGAGCTTCTCGACCGTCGCCTGGCAACTCCGGATGTCCTGCCGCCCCCGGAATCCGACGTGTTCGTGTGGACAATCGACCCGATCCCGGATGACGTCCTGGCACGGTCGAGTTGGGTCCCGGAGTGTCCCGTCACTGTGGAAGACCTCGCCTACGTGACCGTTTCGCACATGGGATTCGACGGCAATTACCACACCGGTGAGATCATCGTCCACGCCTCCGTCGCCGACGGTGTGGTCGAGGTGTTCCGCCTGCTCCATGAAGAGCAGTTCCCGATCGAACAGATGCGTGTAATCACCAAAGAGGAGATCGACGCCCCTCCGACCGGCGACTGGAATGACACCACATCGTTCGTGTGTCGTCCGGCGGTTGGATCGAACGGATGGTCTCAACATGCCTACGGACTGGCGATCGACATCAACCCGTTCCACAATCCGTACCTGAAAGGTGATCTCGTCTTGCCGGAGCTTGCCTCGGCTTACACCGATCGGGAAAACACCCGCCCCGGAATGGTCTATCGCGATGATGTCGTGTATTCCGCCTTCAGGGACCTGGGATGGTCGTGGGGTGGCAACTGGAACACTCTCAAGGATTGGATGCACTTCTCTCAGAGTGGCGGTTGACTACGGTTGACCGGATGAATGCACTTGACGTCGAGCGCGCCTTGCGGTCGGCCGGGATTGCTCCCACCGAGGTAACGAGGTTTGATGAAGTGTCCGACGGTTGGGAGTGTCGCGTGTTCCGGGTTGTGCGCCCGGGCGTCGATGACGTGGCACTGAGGCTGTACACCGGTGACCCGTCCGGGGGCACGCTGCGGGCTGAAGTGGCGGCATATCTGGCGCTATCAGAAGTGGACTATCCAGCACCCAGACTCTCGGCAGTTCACACGGCAATCGAGCCGCTGGGTGCCCCATTCATCCTCATCGATTGGCTAGATGGCCCCGTAGCCGACTCGCTGGGAACGACGGCAGACGCGATCGAACTCATTACGGACTTGTTCGTTCGACTGCACAACATCACGCCCAACGCCGCGCTCATGAGACAGCACGAGGTTCCAATCCGGACAAACGCCGACGTGCTGGCCGCGCGTTCGGCCTACCTCGCGGCATCCGACCTCGAGGGCTTTCACCCTGCACTCGATTGGTTGACGAGAAGACTCCGAGACCTGGAGCCGATTCCTCATTCTTACGTTCACATGGACTTCCATCCCAAGAACATCATCCTCACCCAAGCAGGTCCGATGGTGTTCGATTGGGGATCATTCGCGCTGGCCGATCCGCGGGCGGACCTGGCATGGACGCTCCTGCTTGCTTCCACATACATGGGGCCGGAGGTTGCAGGCGGCATTCTGTCCGCCTACAAGAGAACACGCCCCGAGGGACTCGGGGATCTGGAGTTCTTTGAGGTCTCGGCTGTCTGGCGGCGCTTCGCCACGATCATGTCGATATTGGAAAACCATCCGCCATCAGATCTTCGCGACGAGATCCTCGAAGGAGTGCGCCTGCTGGAACCGGCCTACCGGCGCCTGGTTGAGGCCACCCGTCACCCGATTCCGGAGGTAGAGCACCTCTTCTAACTCTTTGTCCGGCGCGTCATCCAGCGGCCCATACGGGACCGTAGATGAAGTGACGCGGAGGGAACACATTGAAACTGACGATGACACTTGTCGCCATAGCCATCATGACAGCGGCCTGCGGCGGAACCAGCCAACCGGTCGAGGTGCAAGCGGCCTCACCAGACCAGGCACTCGTAGCAGAAGCCGGTATCGACGAACCAACCACATTCATCACTGCTCCCGGGAGCAAGGTCTGGTTCATCATCGACGAGATGTTTCGGGGTTCGCCTAAAACCGTCGTAGGAGTCAACCCCAAGGTCGCAGCCGAGGTGGTTGCCGACATCGCCAATCCAGAATCAGTCGCATTGGGCCCAATCGTCATCAAAGCAGCCTTCTTCGACACCGAACCCGGGCAAGAACCTTCGCCCCTCGGCGATGAGATTGGCTGGCGAGACACAGCCATCAACCGGTTCATCCTCGACAGCAATGCCTATCCCGAAATCACTTTCACACCCACAGACGTAGTCGACTTGTCTGAGGCGACCCTGGGACAACCGGTTGAGGTGACCGGAGAACTCACCATCCGGGACATAACGCGGACCGTCGTCTTCACCGTCACCATCGACTCCTTCTCTGAGCAAAGAGCTGAGGTTTCGGGGTGGGCAGAGGTTCGCCGCGCCGACTACGACCTGAAGATCCCCAGGGTTGCGCACGTCGCCGAGGTCGCCGACGAGGTCCGGCTCGAGTTCGACTTGATATTCGAATCCACCAACGAATAGGGCCCTCGTAGACCTTCATAAACTGCAGGTCTATGTCGCAAACCGTCGCCCCACTTCGTATCCGCCGATTTCGCACCCTTTGGATCGCGTCGATCTTCTCCAACGTAGGGTCGTTCCTCCAATCGGTCGCCGGCGCCTGGCTGATGCTCGAGCTGACGGGGTCGGCCACCTGGGTGGGATTGATGGTTGCCTCCACGACTCTCCCCCTTCTGTTCCTTGCTCTCGCCGCCGGCGCGGTGGCGGACCTGGCGAATCGAGGCAAGGTTCTTTTGGTGAGCCAGTCACTGATGGGAATAGCCGCCGCCGGGATGGCGCTGCTGTCGCTGTTTGATCTGGTCACACCAGGCCGGCTACTGGGGCTCTCCCTCTTGCTTGGAGTGGGAGTCGCTTTCAATCTTCCGGCCTGGCAGGCAATGGTCCCGGACCTGGTCCCGCGCGGAATGGTTGCCAGCGCGGTTGCGCTCAACTCCGTGGCATTCAACGTGGCGCGGGCTGTGGGCCCGGCGCTGGGTGGACTCATCGTCGCGACCGCCGGCCCCGAATTGGCGTTCGGACTCAACGCCCTCAGCTATCTGGGCGTAATCGTCGTCCTTGCGGTTCTCGCCGGACAGTTCAAGGCGGCCGACCAGGAGAGTTCTTCAGTGACGAACGCTATCGCCAACGGCATCCGCTTCGCTCGCTTCACGAAACCGTTTCGCATGCTCCTGCTGCTGGCGGCGTTGTTCGCCATCACATCGTCGGTTGTCCAGTCCGTGCTACCGAGCCGGACCGAGGATCTCGGCGGTTCGGCCGACACCTACGGCCTCCTTCTGGGTGCCATGGGTCTCGGAGCTCTGGTGGGCGCTTTCACCCGGCGACGAGTCGTCGACACCCTGGGAGGCCGATCGATTCCGATCACCATCACGCTCTTTGGTATCGCCGGCATCGGCACCGGGCTGGCACCGTCGACCTGGCTCGCGGCCGGCCCACTGCTGCTCGCAGGCGCTACCTGGGTGTGGACGTTGACCACTACCAATGCCACCGCGCAGCTCATGTCTCCCGAGTGGGTCAGGGGTAGGGCAATGAGCTTGTACTCACTTGCCTTCGTCGGCATACTGCCGCTGGGTTCGATCCTGGCGGGAGCGGTGGCCGATCTGGTTGGATCCGGAACATCGATGGTCATCCTCAGTACCGGAGCCGTGATCCTGGGATTGGCTGCCCCTCGTTTTGGCATCCCTGCTCTTGCGGACGTTGAAACACCCGAGTTCTCCGACGGGTATTCCCGAGATCCCCATGTGGACACCGAGGGAGGGCCCGTCATGATCGTCAACACCTGGCTGATCGATGGGCGGCGGCTAGATGAGTTCCTGACAATCATGAACGAAGTCCGCCTGGTTCGCCTACGAACCGGTGCCTATCGATGGCGTCTCTATCGAAACGCCTCGGATCCACATCGGTTGTCCGAACTCTTCCTGACGATCTCATGGGCAGAGCATCTCGCGCAGCATGGCCGCATCGATGACGCCTCCGCCGCCCTGATCCGAAGAGCCCGAGAGTTCGATGTTGAAGATGGACCGGTCACCCGACATCTCGTGGCAGTCGACGTGGAGGATCCGGAGGACTGGGAACCCCTTCTCGCCGCCCACGAAGAATTCCACCGCAATGATGGCTCAATCCCCTTGTCCTCCGACTAGCCAACCCGCGTGGAATAGACCGCCGGACGGCATAGAGTCGAACGAGAATCAATGCGACCGGCTAGGAGCGACCGCCTTGGCAGCAATCGATCGACACCTGTTTGTGATCTTCGGGGGAACCGGCGATCTGGCAACCCGCAAACTGATTCCGTCTCTGTACCGGCTCATCACGGAAAGCGGAATCGGCGCCAGTACGGTCGTTATGGGCGTCGGCGCCACCGAGACCGATGACGCCGGTTACCGGCTGATTGCGGAGCGGGCGCTGATGGACGCCGGTCTCGATTCGAGTGAGATCGTTGCGTGGTGTGAGTCCAAC
>CBDTUP010000167.1:0-6092 GCA_965363685.1 uncultured bacterium
GCCAGGTGCTGCAGGGCTTCTTCCTGCATGCTCCGCTCGATCGCCTGCCGATCGACATCATCAAAGTCGATCGCTCATTCGTGGAGAGACTCGGACAAGGCGAGACCTCACTGGTGCGAACGGTGCTGACGATCGGGAACTCGTTGGGACTCGGATCGATCATTGAAGGCGTTGAGACCAGTGCGCAGCTGAATCGTCTTCGCCAACTCGGATGCAAACACGTTCAGGGCTTCTACTGTTCACCGGCCGTGCCCGTCGAGCAAGCGGTCGAACTTGCCACCCAACTCCTGCTCGACCCGTCGGACATCGAAGCCACCGTCACACAGATTCGCTCGGCCTGACAGTCCCGACATAGCTATCTCTTGCCGACGGACGCTATCCCTTCAGGTGACGCCTACTACTCTGGCCGGTACACGCCCGCGTAGCTCAGGGGATAGAGCAACTGCCTCCTAAGCAGTAGGTCGCAGGTTCGATTCCTGCCGCGGGCGCCGAAAGGAAAACGTATGGCTGCCGCCTACGAACGGCTCTCATCGCTCGACACGTCGTTCCTGGCACTCGAGACAACCGACCTCCACATGCACGTGGCAGCCGTCGGTATCTTCGACGCTGCGCCCTTGCGCCTCCCCGACGGCGGGATCGATATCGACCGCATCCGTGCCTTCGTCGAATCGAAAATGCAGTACGTTCCCCGCTACCGACAGAAGCTGGCCTGGGTTCCGCTGGAGCGCCATCCGGTTTGGGTCGACGATCCGGAGTTCGATCTATCCATTCACGTGCGCCACTCGAGCCTGCCCCAACCGGGTACCGATGAACAGTTGAAGGAACTCGTCGGACACCTCGCCTCTCGCAACCTCGACAGGGCCAAGCCGCTGTGGGAACTGTGGATCGTCGAGGGCCTGGAAGACGACCGGTTCGCGGTGATGGCCAAAGTGCACCACTGCATGATCGATGGAATGGCCGGTGTCGACCTCATGGCCGTGATGTTCAACATGGTCCCGTCGGAGGATATCGAACCGGCACCCGCATGGACTCCCAGATCTATTCCCTCGGGAGCAGAGTTGGTTGCCGGCGAAGCCGGTCGACGCCTTCGGGCATCCATCGACCTCGTGAAAGACCTGGGCAAGTTGAGCAGAGATGCTCAGCAACTCGGTGGAGAAACGGGGCGTCGATTACGGGCAATGACACATTCGCTCGGATCCGGATGGCTGAGTTCGGCGTCGGAGACCCCGTTGAATCGGCGGATGAGCGCCAACCGAAGGATGGACTGGCAGCAAACCGACCTCACACAGGTCAAGTCGGTCAAGAATGCTCTGGGCGGCACCGTCAACGACACAGTGCTGGCGATCGTCGCTGGGGCGATCCGCGAGTTCCTCACGGAGAATCGCGACTTCCCCGTCGACGACCTCGATTTCAGGGTGATGGCGCCGGTCAGCGTTCGGTCGTCGGGTCGTCAGGGTCAACTTGGCAACCATGTCGCGATGTGGCTCGTATCGCTGCCGGTCGGCGAGCCCGATCCCGTTGAGCGCTACCGACACATCCAAGACGAGACCAAGCAGTTGAGAGAGACCGATCAAGCGCTGGGAGCGTCAACACTCGTCCAGATCAGCGCCGGTGCTCCAAGCACACTCGTTGCCCTGGGAGCACGGCTGGCGGCGGGAAACGTACGGCCATTCAACATGACTGTCACGAATGTGCCGGGACCGCAGTTCCCTCTCTACCTACTCGGGTCCCGGATGCTTAGTCAGATCCCGCTGGTTCCACTCTGGGCGCAACACGGTCTCGGAGTTGCCCTGTTCAGCTACGACGGCATGCTCACCTGGGGTCTGAACGCCGACAGAGATCTAGTGCCCGACCTCCGTGATTTCGGGGCGGCTATCCAGAGATCGCTCGACGAGCTGACGGCCGCAACCTGAGGTGAGCACGGACCAGAAACCGACCACCGACCGATTACCGATCACCTATTTGCGCGGGGTGGTCGGTGTTGCGTTCATCTCTTTCTCGTCGACTCTCGTGAAGCTGTCCGAAGCGTCGCCCAACACGGTGACTTTCTTTCGGGCGATATACGCAGTTCCGATGCTGCTGGTCCTCTGGGCACCTCGGCGAGCACTCGACCGTCGTTCGCGCCGAGAGCGGGCGATGGCGTTCGGCGCAGGTTTGATGCTGTCAGTGGACCTGATGATGTTCCACTCGGCTATCGACGCCATCGGTGCTGCTCTGGCCCTTGTCCTCGTCAATATGCAGGTGCTCTTCGTCGCGTTCGCGGCGTTTCTTGTCTATCGAGATCGGCCGAGTCGGGCAGCATTCATCGCCTTGCCTACGGTCCTCATTGGCGCCTCCTTCCTCTCCGGCCTCGGAAGAACTGACAGCTACGGTGACGAACCAGCGCTTGGAGTCGTCCTCGGACTCGGAGCCGCCGTCGCCTACGCGCTCTTCATCCTGATGTTCCGGTCCGCTACAACCACCTCCGCCCCTCCGGCCGGCCCTCTCCTCGACGCCACCTATGGGTCGGCGGTAGGTGCCGTCCTACTGGGCGTCTTCGATAGTGGATTCGACCTTGCTCCCTCGTGGCCTTCCCATGGATGGCTGTTGCTGATGGCGTTGATGGTGCAGGTAGTCGGCTGGCTGCTCATCGGATCGACCTTGCCGTTGCTGCCGGCGCTGGCGGGGTCCTTCTTGATCCTGTTGCAGCCGGTCCTGGGATTGGTCTGGGGAACGACCTTGCTAGGCGAATCGATCTCATCCCTTCAAGGTGTCGGAGTGGCGCTCATCCTCACCGGAATAGCCTTCGTGACTTTGAAAGGTTCTGTGCGAACGAACCCGGTTGGATCAGACGATCTGCGGTAGGTGGTCTGCCACCCGGCCGAACAGACGGGATCGGGCAACCGCCGCGGATGCACCCAGTCCACGTGCTCGCTGCATCGACAGGTCATCCACATGTGGGCCGTAGGCAACGACCGCCACGCCGTTGTCGGACAAAACCCGGATCACCTCATCCGCGTCCTGGTTCTCGAGATCAACGAAAGCCACCGGCGGTCTCTTGCCGGACATTGCCTTGCTCGTCAGCTCGAGATTGCGGAGTAGGAAGGCGTCATAGCCGGCGGCGCGGAGCTCCATCTCGAGCTTGGAGCGGTCCAAGAGATTGCGGGAGTAGACACCCGCCATAGGTCGGCGCACTTGGTGCGCCATCGCCTGTGCCTTGGCGGCCCCCCAGGCGAGGTGGGCACGCCAGGCGTCGGACGTCATGTCCTGGGAAGAGGCGGGGGCAAGACCGAAAAGATCACCGGGAAGAGCTGATCTCGACACGTGATCGCGCCAGATCGGGGCCGCTCCCTCTGCACTGAGCGCCTCCGTCGGGAATCGCGCCGCGTCCTGGAACAGCTCCAGCGGGCTGCGCTGTTGTTGTAGAAACGGAGTCTCGAGCAGTTCGGCCAGCTCCGCACGCAACCACTCTTCTCCTTGGGAAATCGCAGACTCCACATCGGTAGACACGGCAAACCCGCCCGCGACAATCCGCTCCTCCATCGTCGGCCGGTAGACGGCCACAAACTCGTCCAACAACACCTGAGCAACATCAGAAAGGCCCATTAGCTGAGACTAGGCCGGTGGCGAATGAAGCGAAATCCTTGGCTGAAGGCTGAAGGCTGAGAGCTGAAGGCGTGTTTGGCGCCTGAGCGATGCTCAGCCGCTAAACACTTGAACCACCATGTACCCCATCGGACCTTTGATGGCCGCAATGCCCACTCGCCTGAACGTCGAACGGAGGATGTTCTCCTTGTGGCCGGGGCTGTCCATGAGTCCTGCGTGGACCTGTGATGGGGTCACTGCCAGCGCCAGGTTTTCGCCGACCACCCGGTATGGAATGCCGGCGGCATCGACCCGATCAGCAACGCTGCCGGTGACCGGGGAAACATGCGAGAAGTAACCCTGCCCGTACATCGCCCGGGCGTGACCGATTGCCACATTCGCCAGTCCTTCCGAGAATGCCAACGGTTCCTGATTCGCCTCCAGCCGAGCGAGGTTCAGTAGTTCGAACACCTCTTGCGCAGCGTCGGGAGCGTCCTCGAGTTCCTCGAGTGGGACAGGTTCGAACTCGATTCGATCATCCTCATCGAGGATCACCGACCGATCCCCCAGAATCTCCTCGAGATTGAGGAGATTCGAGATGATCTCGTCACCGGAGATTGCGCTGAATGCTTGCTGGGTCACGAAGTCTGTATCCGTCAGTTTCGAAGCAACTCGCGACTCATCAATGGCCGTATGAGCCGAATCCGGAAGCGGGAGAACTCTGACCAGAGAAAGCACCAGGGTGGCCAGGAACAGTGCCCAGCTGAGAGCGAACAGGCTTCCCAGCACCCGGTTGCTCATGTTGAGGCCGGGCAATCGCGCCACCTTGCTGAGATAGTGGCTGAGAACGGTCGCTCCCAGACCAACGATCAGGAATACCGCTACTCCGCCGAGCAACGGCGCAGTCGGATCACTCACCCCGGTCAACGCCTGAACGACGCTCCCGGCCGGGCCGCTGAGACGGAATGCCAGCGCCAAACCGATGAGCATTCCGGCCAGATCCAGGGCCTCTTTGACGAATCCTCTCAGCCAGCCCCTGACCAGCAGCCCGGCGAAGTAGAGACCGAGGACAAAATCGAGCACTACCCCGCCAGCTCGATTCGAATCCGCTTGTTCGCCTTGCCCTTGCTCTCCGTCTTCGTCACGAGGACCCGACCCACTTCTGCCGTAGAACGAACATGAGTACCACCGTCGGCCTGCTTGTCCAATCCATCGATCTCGATCACGCGGATCGGGTCGATGAAGTCGGGCAGCAGGTTGACCTTGGTGCGAATCAGGTCCGGGTCTGCCAGCGCCACATCACGAGGAAGTAGGTGGACGTTGACTTGGAGATCCCGGGCCAATTCTGAGTTGAGGACCTCGGCCACTTCCCGTCCGAAATCCATCGAGATGGACTCCAACTCGAAATCCATGCGGGCCGACCCCGGTTCCATGTTCCCACCCGTCACCTTGGCATCGAAGTCGCGCCAGATCACTGCGGACAACGCGTGCAGAGCAGTGTGGGTTCGCATCAACATGTGCCTCCGATCCCAGTCGATCACCGCCTCAACGTTCATGCCCGCCGTCAAGTTCCCACCGTCGATCCGGTGAATGACGCGTCCACCCTTCTTGAAGGTATCGAGCACTGGTACGGGACCTTCCCCGGAGATCAGCATGCCGCTGTCGCCTGGTTGGCCTCCTCCGCGCGGATAGAACACGGTTCGATCAAGCACGACTCCGTCTTCGGTGATCTCCCGGATCATGGCCGTCGTGGATCGCTGATAGGCGTCGAACGCGGCGATCTCCTCAGTCATGGACACTCCTTAAACGGGTCGTGGCAGAGTACCGCAACGCCAAAGATTCAAACAGATTGGCGATTCCGTCTATCAACCCGCCCCGGAACTGCCTAAACTCCCGCAGCACATCCTGCCCCTGGCAGGACTTACGGGAAGAACGACGCCGGTTTCCGGTGTCAGAGGAAGGAATAATCCTATGCGGAACAAATCATCCCTTGGGAAGCTCGTTCTGCTGCTCATGGTCTTTGCGCTGATCGTTGCCGCCTGCGGTGGCGATAGCACGGACACAACCGTGGCCGACGCCGGGGACGGCGGAGGCGACGGCGGTGCTGAAGCAGTGTGCGATGCCGACCCATTCGGCTGTGTGGAAGTTGGAGACGGCGAAGCGATCACCATCGGTACGCTTCTAGTCATCTCCGGACCCAACGCCAGCCTTGGCCAGGACAGCCAGAACGGCGTCGTCATGGCCGCCGATAAACTCGACGGAACGCTCGACGGGACCAACGGTGAGCTTCTCGGTCGCGCAATCGCATTCAACCATCAGGACGACGGCTGCTCGGCCGAAGGTGGCCAGGCAGGAGCCCAGGCACTGGCTGCCGATCCCAGCACAGTTGGTGTTATTGGAACGAGCTGCTCGAGCGCCGCGCTCGGCGTTGCCGACACAATCCTGAGCGACAAGGGAATCGCCATCATTTCGCCGTCCAACACCGGACCGGCGTTGACCGAAGCCGACCAGCACCAGGACTTCTACCT
>CBDTUP010000168.1:0-6070 GCA_965363685.1 uncultured bacterium
TGCTGCACATAAGCGTCGGAACGCTTCCGCATGACCACGTACTGCGGGCAATACGGATGTTGGGCACCGAGGTGGCTCCTCTCGTGCGAGAGGGGTAGCCACTTCCTCACCCCGCGACGGCCCCAACGGCAACGGCGTTGGGACTGAGGGTCAAACGAGGGGTAGGTCGGACCCGCGTGAACCGGATGGCAACTTCTGAGCCGGGTCCGTGGACCTCTGCCTCGCAAGGGCGTACCACCGTCACGTTTCCTCGGCCGGCCACGATATAGGAATCCTCGCGTCCGATCAGGGCGGTACCTTCGTCTAGGCCGATGACATTCTGCAGCAGCAACCGATCTACGACCCATGGAGACCATCGACGGGCCTTGAACCGATCGAAATGCGGGGCAGCGGTGTAGCCGTTCAGAAGTCCGAATCCCTGTATGAGTTTGAGTGGATTAGGTGGGTAGAGGTTCAGCCGACTTCCGAAGAGGCACATCGCTCCTGCCGACGACCCGATGAGCCCCATTCCGTTCTCCCAGCGGTCGATGATCTGATCGAGCACCGGCGAGGCTCCCATCCGCCTGAAAAGCTTGTTCGGATGTCCACCGGTGAATACCACTATGTCCGCTGTATCAACTGCCTCGACCAGGCGAGGTTCCGACTGACCACCCGGTACTCCGACCGTGACCGATGCGCCAAGACCTCTCCAGTAGTTGCGGGCCAGCACTGCGGTCGGTGCCATGAGTCTCCTACTGGATGCGGCGGGGATGACGACCACCTTCGGCCGGGAAGCGCCGACCTCGGACATCATCCGTCGATCGATCGGTTCGCATCCATCAACATGCTCGAGGCCGCCAAGCAAGGCTATGGGTCCATGACTGATCATGCCGGACTCCCTTCGGCCTTGAGGGAGGCGGGTCCTCGTCCGCCGCTCCGACGCAGGATCTGAACTGCTGAGGGGAGCCCGGCTGCGACCGGCAGCCAGTAGGACAGCAGCCTGTACGAGAGAACGGCAATGACTGCGACTCCAGCCGGAATGCCAAAGGCGGTGTAGGTCACCGACATGGCCGTCTCAAGTACCCCAAGCCACCCCGGCGTGAGTTCGGGGAGAGCTTGCAAGAGGTTCGCTACTCCATAGCCGATCAGGAGGGCTCCGATGGGCAGGCGTTGACCAAAAGCGTCGAATATCACCCACAGAGCAGCAGCATCGAGAATCCATGAAGCAGCTGCCCAGAAGGACACAATCACGAGGCGGCGGCCGCCTCTCAGACCGGCGATGGCGGCATCCAAGGTTCCCTCCTGGCCACCCCCGGCATCGACACCGTTGCGGCCGAGGACCTTCGCAAAGGTCGCCTGGATTCGGAGCCGAGATTTGGGACGACGAATGGCCAGCACGAACACAACCCCCAGGACGATCATCACCGCCAGGGTGATGGCCGGCGGAATGAGGTACGAAGGGGCCACGGCACCGGTCGCCACCGCCCCGGTGACTCCGGCCAGGACGATGCTGCTCAATGTGGTCATCGACACCCACCACGAGATCGCCATCGAGGCCACCGTCAGCGACCCGGGATTGCCGAGCGCCATCAGCTCACGTGCGGCGAAAACGCTACCGACGGCGCCTCCACCAGGAAGGATCCGACTCAGGGTGAATGCACCCATCGAAACCCGGACGGCCGCGCGCTTGCGCGCAACGCCCCCCATCGCCATCAAGGCTGATCGATAGACCTGGGCGAGACAGAACGTCCACGCGATCTCCAGGCCTATGGCCGCCAGCACGTATTGTGACTTCGTCGTGGCCAGCATCTCAACCGCTTCGACGATGTCCGACCATCCGGTCCGCACCAAGCGAACCAGCAGGGCGACGGAAGCAGCCATCAGAATCCAACGGAGAATCGTCGTCGGCTTGATCGTCTTGATGACGGGCCGACCCTCGAGCCTTGGGGTGTGTGTATGCGTCCTCATGGACACACGATCTCGAAAACTTGCCGTGGCGCCTATCGGGGATGGTCCCCTGGGGGCTTTCCCCCAGGCGGCGAGTCAATCGTCATCACGGTCATCGTCATCTTCTGAATCTGATTCATTCGACGGATCGATGCCGTCATCCGGATTCAGGAATCCATCCTCGTACGCTCTCCTGGTGATCTCATACCTGCTTTGCGCATTGAGCTTCCGGAAGATGCTGCTCATGTGATTCTCGAGAGTCTTGACGGCGATGCCTACTTCAGCCGCGGTCTCCTTGTAAGTGAAACCGCGCGCGATCAGCTCGACCACGGCCCGTTCCTTCCTGGTCAGTTTCTCGAAACCGGTTCCGGTCGGCGCGTCGGCGTCGATGTCCAGGGCGAACCCGGCGATCGACCGCGATATCGGTCGACGGCCGGCGAGAGTCGCTTCGATCGCTTCGATGATCTCATGCTCCTCGTCGGTCTTGGTGACATATCCGTCGACCCCGGCGTTGAACATGCGGGCGACATCCTTGCGGGAACTCGACACCGTCAAACAGAGGATCTTCAGGTCCGGAATTGTCTTGCGGACTTCCCTGGCCACAGCCTCGCCGCCGCCACCGGGAAAGTGCACATCCAGCAGCACCAGATCCGGCCACCTGTCGATGATCATTTCGATCGCGGCGGAGGCACTATCCGCCGAGCCGACCACCTCATAGTGTTCACCCACCAGTCCGACAATGCCCCTGCGAACGATCGGATGATCCTCAACGATGAACACCTTCGCTTGAGAATTGCTCGTCATGTGATGGGGACCTCGATCGCCACTTCGGTTCCACTGCCCGGGGTTGAGTCGATGTGCACTCTCCCACCGACGGCCGCCAGTCTGTTGGACATCGACCGCGTCTTGCCCGTGAGTATCCGGTTGCCCTCCGCCTCGGTCACTCCACCTCCCCGATCTCGGACTCGTACGACCATGGTTCGGTCGGAGAGTTCGCTGTATACATCAACGCGCCGCTCCCCGGAGTGCTTCGCAGAGTTGATCATTGCCTCCCTGGCAACGATCAGACCTGCGTCCAGCGAGTCGTTGAGTTCCAAATCCGAACGAACGACCAGATCGATCTCGACCCTGGGGAACAGGTCCTCGACCTGGTCGCGGGCGGCCATCAGTGCGGCACGGAAACTCCTGTCGTAGGGTGAGCTCAGCTCCTCGATCGTGCGGCGCAACTCCCGTTCCTGACGGCGAGCCGCATAGCGAACCTCGGCCGCATCGTCTGCGTGTGCACGAATGGCATGGAGGGTCTGCAGAACCGAGTCGTGCAGTCGCTGAGCCAGCAGTGCTCTCTCCTGATGGCGGGCGCTCGCTTCCTTTTCCGCCGCCAGCTCCTCCTGTGCCCGTAGACGCATCTGCTCGCGCTGCCGCAGCGCATCGAACGCCCAACCGATGATCAAGGCGAGCACTGGGAACTGAAGTGTCCCTGCCGTCCGGTTGATAGTTAGATCCATGGCAAAGTGCAGATAGATGTGCTCCGCCATGACCAGCAGACTGGCGAACATCGTCCACCGGAGGTTGGTCGCGAATGCGACTACGAATAGCCACGATCCTGGATAGCCACCGCTGAAGAAGTCTCCCGAACCGGCAACCAGACCACCAAAAGAGAGAGTCAAGATGACCACTCCGTCGAGGGCGGCGAACCACCTGCTCCCGAGCAGATCGTTGCCGCGTGAGGCCCACACAGTTACCCCGGTCCAGAACACCGCCAGCACACCTCCGGCGGCCAGGACCCGCCTATCAGGATTGTGACCTTCGGTATCGATCCACTGAACGACGACCAGCACCAGTACCCAGAGCGTGCAAAGCAACCGGTACTGGACCACAACCCATTTCAGGGTGCCGTCGACAGGCCGCACGGCCGGCTGGCTTCGCGGTGTCCTCCCCATTTGACCTCAACCTACCCTTTCCCATCGGACGGTGGCTGCGATCTGCAGAGAACGAGCTCAGGCCCTGGGAACTGGGGGATCGCCCCCAGAGTGCGGATCAATCCCCGGATCGCCTCTCTACCTGCTCACGAGCTTCCTGAACGGCGGCGGCCTTATCCGGGCCCGTCGAAAGAAGTACCGCAACTCTCGCACCACCACGTGGATCCGGGAGACCCCCGCACGATGCATCCGCCCGCCCGGACCAGGCCGAGATCATGTGCACGAAGTGTTTCGCCGGTCGGTTTGCCCCACACAACCGTCACCCCGCCGCCTGAACAGTTTGGGCAAGTGGGTTGGCGCATCACCGAAACGTAGCAAGGACCAACTCGGGAGGCGACCAAGCAGTAGGTAGCCTTTCGACATCGGAAGGCGAATCGACACCCTGCTGATCATTGCGTCGCTCTCGGCGGCGCTAGTCGGATGTGCCCCGGAGACCACCACCGACCCGACGACAACGACCTCGCAACCGCCCGCCGACCCGACCTTTCCGAGGGCAACATCGACCAGCTCCACCAACCTGAAAACTCCTAGTTGGGCTCTACCGCCGGTCTGTCCGGGAGCGTGCGATGAGCCGTTCGAAGTCCTGTTCGAGGTTCCGGTCGGTAACGAGGGAATCGGATACGCCAACGTTGATGAGGTTGAGATCGAGTCCTATGGACCCAGTTCGCTGGCGATCACGCCCGACGGCGACGTGTGGATCGCGGATGTGGTCAATGAACGCTTGCACCGCTTCGGCAGGGATGGCTCCCTCCTCACCTCGATAGGAGTTGAGGAGTTCGAGATAGCCATTCCGATCGATTTGGCCGCGGCCGACCAAGGGTTGCTGATACTGGACGTTTATCCACCAACCTCGCGCTACCGCGTCGTGCAGCTTGATCGGGACGACAACCTGCAAACCATCCTCTCTCTGCCTGAGGGCCTGTGGTTGGAGGATGGGCTGACGGGTGTTGCCTGGGGCACAAACGATCAGATCTGGATTGAGCTAGAGACCGGAAATCAGGTCGCCATGTTGGATGCGTCCGATCCGGCAGCGCCGTTCGAAGTATCGAACGGGTATCCATATCCGAACGGGTCGTTCACTCGGCAACCGGACGACCCGTTTTCCTTCTTGGCCGGATCCGGCCGCGTCTCAGTCGAAACGAATGCAGAGTTGGGAGGGCTGACGCTGATTGGGGTCAACGAGGACGGCAGCTTCGTCCTTCAGTTGGATGAGGTCGGTCAAGCTGAGGATGGTTCATTCGTTGTCGACGAGTCCGTCCATCTATTCGATCATCACGGCGGACATCTCGGGTCCGCTTCGTTCCCTCTCGGCGAACAGTTCTTGTTCGTTGAACGACCGCTGGCTCTCGGACCCGATGGCTTCGTGTACGGACTGGTGACCGCACGGGACCTTGTGAAGGTCGTTCGCCTCAACTACGCCCGGTAGCCCGTCCGCGTGTTCTCGAATACTGATGTGCCGGCGCACCCGCCTGGTCTCGTTCACAGATCGAGGGTTTTATTTGAATCGCTTGAACATTCAAGTCACTTGAATGTATCTTGCCTTCATGCCTGACCAATCCATCCCAGAAGTCCTCGAAATCGACACGATCGAAGGCTTCGATGCCCTCATCTCCCCCCAGCGACTCCAGTTGGCCGAGATCCTGGCGATTCCACGGAGCGCCAAGGAGGCCGCCGAGGAACTGGGCGTGCCCGTCACCCGGCTCTACTACCACCTCAATTCGATGCTCGAGCAGGGTCTGGTCCGCGTGGTCGACGAGCGCCCGCGGGGAGCGCTGAAGGAGCGAGTATTCCAGGTAGCAGGTAAGGCAATCAGACCCAGCAAAGCGTTCCTCGATCGGTACGGATCCGAGGGAGTCGCTGAGGTCAGCGCCCTTGCGTTCCGTCATGCAGAGACCCGGTTCGGACGAGCTGCCAAGGCCGGTCTCATTGGGCTCGAACAGCCTGACGGCCCCAGAACCGGCACCATTGGGCTCAGCAATCTGACGTTGACGCCCGAACGACTCGACGAACTCGTTAGGCGTATCGAAGCCCTCCTCGAGGAATTCAGACAGGACACGGGCGATCTTCCGGTCTCCCTCTTTCAAGCGACTCACATAAGGGAGGGACAAGGTTGAGCAACCTCAAAGAGCTACTACGAATCCCGGACTTCCGGCGCCTGTGGACGG
>CBDTUP010000169.1:0-6053 GCA_965363685.1 uncultured bacterium
GACATAGGAGACCGTCTCTAGTTCAGTCGTGTGAAGTCCGCGTCTCAGCATCACAAGGATCCCACTTCCTCGTCGATCCGGGCGATCAGATCCCGTCCACATGCTTCGGCCTCGTCCGGCGGCCACGCTCGCATGCGGGCTATGTCCGCCAGTACCCCAAGTGAGGTCGCACGGTCGATATCGGTTGATTCGTCGACCTTGCCAGACAGTTGCTCGTGAAAACGATGGATCACCCGCAGCATCCAGTACTGCTTGGCGAGCGGGCAAAACGCGTCGATCTCGTCGAAAGCGGACTGCTGCATGAAATCCTCGCGAAGAATCCGTCCGGTTTGGAAGGTCACCCGCTCGTTCGGTGCAAGCACGTCGATACCGAGCAACTGAACGATGTTCTGGAGTTCTTCTTCCTGACCGAGCACCTCGAGAGCCCACCTGCGTTGCTCGGTCCAATCATCGGCTACCGATTCGTCGAACCATGCCCCCAGGTCGTAGAGGCTGTAGCTGCGCGTCCAATGGATCGCCGGAAAGTGCCGGCGCCGGGCCAGATCTCCGTCCAGCGACCAGAACGTTCCTGCCAGCCGCAGGCTGTACTGGGTGACCGGTTCTGAGAAGTCGCCACCCGGCGGAGACACGGCTCCAACGACGCTGACCGATCCACCCCTGGGTTCAGATCCAAGCGACAACACCGCACCGGCTCTCTCATAGAACTCGGAGAGACGGGACGGCAGGTAGGCCGGATACCCCTCTTCGCCGGGCATCTCCTCCAATCGGCTGGATACCTCGCGCAATGCCTCGCCCCATCGACTAGTGCTATCGGCGAGCAGCGCCACGTCGTATCCCTGATCCCTGTAGTACTCGGCGATCGTGATCCCCGTGTAGATGCTGGCTTCTCGAGCAGCAACCGGCATATTCGACGTATTGGCGATGAGGATGGTTCTCTCCATCAGCGGGGCTCCCGTACGCGGATCCTCGAGATTGGGAAACTCTTCGAGTACCTCGGCCAGCTCATTCCCGCGTTCGCCGCATGCCACGTAGACAATCACGTCGGCATCGGCCCATTTTGCGAGCGTCTGCTCATGCACGGTCTTGCCGGTACCGAAACCTCCCGGAATCGTCGCACTTCCGCCACGGGCCAGTGGGAACAGGGTGTCGACGACTCGCTGGCCGGTGATCAAGGGCGCGGACGGGTCCAAACGGAGAGACGTTGGCCGCCGCCGGCGCACCGGCCAGCGGATGGTCATGGAAACCGGCAAATCGTCGATCCATACGACAGGATCCTCTGCCTGCGCCGTGGCATTGCCGAGCGAGGTTATCCGACCGGAGACTCCCACAGGAACGAGAATGCGGTGGACGAGAGCCGATGTTTCCGGGGTGGTCGCCAGGACATCTCCGGCGATCACCCGGTCGCCCTCCTTGACACAGAAGGTGATATCCCACGAGCGATCCCGGTCTATAGAAGGCAACTCGATTCCCCGCCGGATGAAGGGGCGGCCGAACGGCCCGGACTCGTCGGCGGCAAGCGCCGGCAAGGGCCGTTGCACTCCATCGAACACCCGACCCAACAAACCTGGTCCGAGTTCAACCGTGAGCGGCTCCCCGGTGTCGATGACGGATGACCCCACCTGCAGGCCACTCGTGTCCTCGTATATCTGTATGACGGTTCGATCGGCGTGGAGCCGGATCACCTCGCCGATCAAGCGCCGCCGGCCGACCCGCACCACGTTGTACAAGCGCGCATCTCGCAGGCCGGCAGCCTCTGCCACGGGCCCTGCCAGACGAGTGAGCGTCCCGGAGGAGTGGGCGGTCATCGGGTGTCCTCTCCAAAGGTGATGTGATAGCCCACTGCCCGTCCCAGCAACGCGGCGATGCGGGCTCTTCGGCTCACTCCCTCGTCGGTCCCGAATCCTGCCGGGACTGAAATCACAACGGGAGATACCGATTGCTCGAGACGATCCCGCAAATGAGAATCGAAGCGAACGAAGAACGGTTCATATACACCGATAACGCCGCGCTCGCCCTGGGCGATCAAATCATCGACCACACTTGCTGCCTGCTCCGTATCCTCCACCGGCCGCACTCCGGCGCCGGCCAACCGAAAGCCGGCGGCCAGCTCCGGGGGGGACACGATCATTAGGTGAGCAGCAGTCATGATGCGATCAGCTCCTGCTCGACAACGTCAGGCGGAATCGCATGCACAACGCCCCGACCGATCAGCCGGAGGTTGCGCGCCTCGCTCTCCTTGGTCCAGGCAAACGCCACCGGAATCGCAATGCCCAGGGGATCCCCTTTGGCGAAGAGGCCCACCGCCTCCCGCGCTATCGCCGCCTCCAGAGAAGCCGAAAAGCGCAGCAGGTCGTCATTGACGGACCAATCAGCAACGGCCGTCGTCCATGTAGGCGGCAGCGGCGCATCCTGAAGTAGGCGGGCGACATCGCCGGGCGTCTCGGCAATCCGAACCGACTCGAGCGAATCGATCGGAAGCCGTCCTGCGGCGAGGAAATGGGCTGAAGGATCAACAACATCCGCGCCGGGTTCGGCCTCGAGGCGCGAGCTGCGCAGCCGGAGCGCGGAGACGAGGTTGATCTGATCTATCTCGAGGCGAAGGATTCGGGCTATTTCGTCGCTGGGACCACCGCTGAGCGACGAGTGCAGGTGATCGGCGTATGCTCGATTGAGAGTGCCCTCGATCACACTCGGATCGTTGGTCGCCTCGTATTCCGGCCAGGCCGCGATCATCCGGGTGGCCGTCCCTGCGGAAGGCAAGTTCCACGCCATCATCAATTCCACGGTGGCCCGCAAACTGGGTTGCGAGGCGAGCTCGATCAGGGCCGGCTCGTCGATCGTTCCTGCCGCGACCAGAAGACGAACGATCTGCTCGGAACCCTCGAGCCGCACCCGGCCCCGGAGGATCGTGCGCAGGTTGCGGAGGTCCCAGCGATGTAGCAACAGTTCGAGCCTGCTTCGTTCTGGGCCGTCGAAGAATGTCGTCAGCATTCGGAGGTGACGGGCCAGGTGGGAGCGAACTGCCTCGTCCAAACAACGTAGCCCAGAGAACCGCAACATTGCCGCCCGTACTTCGGGGGCGTAGGCGGTGTCGGCAAGTGAGCCGAGCAACCGCTCGATGGTCCCGGCGCTCAGGAGACCTGAGTATTCATCGACCGTCAGCATCCGGGAGCGCAGCGCCCGAATCCTGGCGTTGCCGTAGTCGTAGCCGTTCATGTCAGGATCCTCAGACCTATCTTTTCGGCGAAGATGAGCCGGAGGAGGTTGTCGGCTCGGGCAAGGCGGGATTCGAAATCGTTACGTACGACCCGGCCGTTCTCACCGCTTACCCAAGCACCCCCCCTTGTCTGGAGGGGGGCATCCAACTTGAGATCCATCCGGTCGTCGCCTGCGAGGATGCGGTGTGCAACCTGTTCGTCTTCCGGATCGACTCTGAGCGTGGTGGCTTCGGGCAGCGCAACGCAACACTCTCGGATGAGGCGAGCCAGAACCTCCTCGTAGCACCTGGTCCCGCGCAGCGACCCGAGTTTCTCCGAGGCGGCATCACGGATACGAACGTATAGTTTCTCGACTTCAGATCGCAGGGCCCGATCTGCCTCGAGCCGGGCGCGATTCACGATCCGATCGGCTTGTCGTTCCGCAGCAGCATCACGGGACCGGGCAAGTCGCCCTCTCTCAGTCCCGGCCTGCCCGCGGGCTTGTTCCAGGAGGGTCGAGCACTCCTCGTCGGCCCGCCTGACGATCGTCTCTATTTCGGCATCGGCCCCGGCGCGAATAGCGTCGAGAATGTCGGCAAGTGCCAATCAACCTCCCAGCAAGATGATGATCATGGCCGCAACCGCGAACCCCAGAATCACCAGAGTCTCGGGGATTGCCACCAGCAGGATGACTCTGCCGAGGAGCTCCGGCTTTTCGGTCAGGGCTCCGATTCCGGCAGATCCGATCCGGCCCTGCGCATAACCGGTGCCGATTGCGGCCAGCCCAACGGCGAATCCGGCCCCGATGCCGAGCAGCCCGGCTTTGAGGCCGAGGCCAATCTCGATCAGACCACCTTCCATGAGAATCTCCTTTCAATCACGTCGAGGCCACCCGGTTGTCCAGGCCACCGAACGGCCGGAATTCGTCTCCCCCTTCGTCGTAGAACTTGCTGAAGAACTCCACGTAATGGAGACGCAGCGCCTGGACAGTCGGGCTGAAGGCACCGAGTGCCAGGTTGAGGGCGTGGAATAGGGCGGCGATCAGGATGCCGAGCCACAGAGGCGCGGCAGCGCCGAGTTCGTTGGCTACGCGGGCTAGATATACCGATGCCACTCCGAGTGCGGCTATGCGGAGATAGGACAACACGTTGCCAACCAGCCCGATGATCTCGAGGGGTGCCATAACAGGCCCCATTCCCCCACCCAGGACCATGAGAACGACTGTGGCAACAACTATGGCGGCAAACGAGGGCGTCACCAATGAGCGCGGCAGGAAGTCTGCTGCAACGGCAGCCAGTGTGAACAAGGCTCCAAGAGTGAGTAGGAGCATCAGACGCTCGAGGGTTTCGTGTCTCCGGTGAAACTTCAGCGACTGCCAGACCCCCAGAACCAAGCCGAGGGTTACGTGGCCTGCCCCGATAGCGAGTGCGAAAAGCAGCAGAGGCTCGAGCGCTTCTTCGCGGTTGATCCAGATTGGCTCAATCCCCAACAATCGATGTCCGAGATCTCCGAGATATTCTCCGTACACAATCCCCCAGAGAATCGCCCATGAGGCGGAGAGTACGAACACCCGGCTCAAGTCCCGCAGCGCCGAAGGCCTATTCCGCAAGTAACGGCTCGCCGCCACTGCCAGCCCGAGCAGGATTGCACCGTAGATCACATCGCCGAGCATGATCCCGAAGAACAACGGAACGAAGAGGCCCATCAGGAGCGTTGGGTCGACGGTGCCGTAGCGCGGTATCGCAAGCAGCCGCACCAAGAATTCGAACGGCCGGGCCGGTGCCGGATTGTGCATGAGAACCGGCGGAACCTCTCCATCTTCGACAGCGACTCTCTCGACGATGACCTTCTCCCCCACCCGCTCCGCAACCACCATCTCGATCTCGTCTGCAGCCCTCTCGGGGACCCAGCCCGAGATCACGAAGGTGTGAGCTGTTGCCCCGAGGTGGCGGATGGCGCCGAGTTGATCGAGATGTTGTTCCAGGTAGGAGGCGGCCGCAGCCCAATCGGCGTGCGCAGCGACGAGCACATCGAGCTCTCTTTGAGACGAGGCAATTTCCCCGGGCAGATCAGCAAGCCTTGTCTTCATGGCACTGATTGCTTCGCGGAACGACATCGTCTCGTATTGCCTGGGAAGTCGCACACGGCTGATAGCTTCGCGACCCAGCAACGACGCAACCTCTTCGGAATGGTCCCGGGGATACACGAGCACGGCACCAACCGTGTTCGAGTCGACATGATCTGAGATGATCTCGAAGTTGCCGGCGAGTTTGTCAGTCAGTTGAACGTTGAGCTCACCCAGCACGGAAGAGTGGCGGCTTTCAACCAGGAGGACCGCCGTTCCGTATCCATGAAGTTGTGCAAGTCCCGGCACGAGAGGGAGCAGCTTGGTGAGGGAAGCGACATGCCGCGGAAGCGTCTCCTGCTCCCGAGTCAGATCGTCGATGTGGTGGACGATCTGTTCGACCCTTGGCGCGAGTTCGTTCAGCTCGCCCCGCATCCGGTCGAGACTGCTCTCCGTCATCTCCGGAACAGAAGGACCAGGCTCGGGCAGATTGGGTATCAAAGCCAGCACCGAACCGAGTCGCGCTCGCAAGTACCGCAAGTCCTCCATCCTCTGCAAGTGCTGTTCGTCCACCGCCAGCGGAGGGAGTGGCACCGTACCGTCATCCGAAACGTCAATGAGGTGCACGGTGCGCAGTCCGTGCAGAACAGCCAGAGTCTCATCGAGTTTGCTCTGATGGCCGATGATGTGGAGCTTGGCCATCGTCTCCAGCATGTCTATGTGCTCTCTTCCTCTGGAGGAGCGAGAAGCAATTGCACCATGGCATCGATCGCCTCCTCGACAAACGGCGC
>CBDTUP010000170.1:0-6053 GCA_965363685.1 uncultured bacterium
GATGAACCAGATGCACGACTACATGTGGAACAACGGCGAACTCCCCGAGAACTTCCCGGCGGATACTCCGTGGATGGGTCACATGCACGACTCCATGTGGGGCGACGCCACCGGCGACGGATCGTACGACTGGATGAACCAGATGCACGACTACATGTGGAACAACGGCGAACTCCCCGAGAACTTCCCGGCGGATACTCCGTGGATGGGTCACATGCACGACTCCATGTGGGGCGACGCCACCGGCGACGGATCGTACGACTGGATGAACCAGATGCACGACTACATGTGGAACAACGGCGAACTCCCCGAGAACTTCGCCGGCGGGCCGACTGGGTCCCGGCACCCCATGGGAGGCGGAATGTGGGGTGACAGGTAGGCGGAACGGGCGGCTGCGCTCGGTCGGGTCACAATCGACCACGCCTCCTACCATCACATGGTGACTTCAAGACGAATCTTGATCGTGGACGACGAGCGGGACCTCCGAACGATGCTGTCCACGTATTTGACCGCAGATGGTTTCGAGGTCCTGCAAGCCGGTGACGGCGAGCAGGGCCTCGAGCTTGCGCTCACGAGAAAGCCCGACCTGGTCGTTCTCGATGTGGGCTTGCCCAACATCGATGGCTTCGAGGTGTTGCGGCGACTGCGAGCATCTTCAGGTGTCCCGGTGATCATGTTGACTGCCCGCACTGAGGAGGTCGATCGAGTGGTCGGCCTGACGGTGGGCGCCGACGATTACGTCACGAAGCCGTTCTCACCACGAGAACTGGTCGCACGCATCACGGCAGTACTCCGACGTACCGACCGCGCTCCGGCAGCATCGTCGGCGGAACTGCTCGAGTTTGCCGGACTCACGATCGATGTCGGATCCCGCGAGGTCACGTGCGATGGTCGAGATGTCGATCTGAGCGCTCTCGAGTTCGACCTCCTGGCTGCCCTAGCACTCTCACCGCGCCGAGTCTTCACCCGGCAGCAACTCATGGAAGAGGTCTGGGGCTGGGACTACGTGGCGGTCGATCGAGTGGTGGACGTCCACATCTCAAACCTTCGCAGGGCCCTCGAGGACGACACTTTGAACCCGCGCTTCATCACCACCGTTCGAGGCGTCGGCTACAAGTTCATCGGTGAATCCCGATGAAGAGGTTCACGGGCAGACTCTGGACACGCCTACTGGCAGCGCAGTTGCTCATCATTGCCCTGGGTGCCGTAACGCTGATCGTTCTCGTCGAACTCCTCGCTCCGACGTTCTTTTCCAACGACCTCCGCACCATGAACTCGATGATGGCCGACCCGAGTCACATGGGCGACATGATGGGCGACATGGCGACCGGCAGCTCGTCGACGGGACTGTTCACACCGACCGTCCAAGCGGATCTCGAAGCCTCGTTCGACAGTTCGTTCCGCCGCGCCTTGGCGATCTCCCTCGTCGTCGCCGGGATTGCCGCCATCGGGACGACGGCCTACGCAACGCGGCGGATACTCCGGCCGCTTCAGGCGGTGAGGTCCGCAGCCCACAAACTCGCCGCCGGTGCGTACGACCAGCGGATCGACCTCCCGAACGAGGAGGAGCTCGCCGACCTGGCTCAGGATGTAAACGCCTTGGCAGAGGCACTGGCAACCACAGAAGCCCGTCGCGTCCGACTCATCTCCGAGGTTGCCCACGAACTGCGCACCCCGCTCACGACGCTCGAGGGCTACCTTGAGGGCCTTCTCGACGGCGTGTTCGAACCCAACGCCGAGCTCTACGCCGCCTCGGGGCGGGAGGTGCGCCGCCTCAAGCGGCTCGCAGCCGACCTCGCCGACCTGTCCCGAGCCGAGGAGGAATCGCAACCCCTTCACCTCGAGCTCTTCGACCTGACGGCGCTTGCCGGCGAGGTTACGGCCGATCTACGGGTTCAGGCCGATGCCAAGGGCATTCGATTGAATGTCACCCAGGACGGCGAGCAGGTGGCCATCCGGGCCGATCGTGACCGAATCGGCCAGGCGTTGACCAACATCATCGGCAACGCCATCACCTACACGGATTCCGGGGGATCTGTCGACATCAACATCGAGATCGATGCTCACCATGCCCGGATCGAGGTGACCGACACCGGGCGAGGGCTGAGCACCGAGCAGCAAACCGCCATCTTTGAACGTTTCTACCGGGGCGACCCCAATGGACCGGGGGGAAGCGGAATCGGTCTCACCATCGCCCGCGCCATAGCCCGCAGGCATGGTGGAGAGATCGAGGCGAATTCACCCGGGACCGGAAAGGGTTCGACGTTCACGATCCGTCTCGAACGCAGCACTGCCGACGACACGGCACATGGGACCTTCGTCGGTGACTGAGGACTTCTGCGGCCTGTTCAAATCATTACACGCGCTGATAATTCTGTATCAGAAGGTCTTATGAAATCGCAGCTTGCGACGGCAAATGGACCCGGGGAGGGACCGTGACGAAGCAACCTCAAAAAGACGAGGGCCGGATCATGAAGTATGCACCGGCCCTCGTCGCCGGCCTGGCGGCTGTTCTTCTGGTCTCGATCGTGCTGGCATCACGCGTTGATCGTGAGGTCGACCTGAGTGGTGTCGCAATCGACTCAATCGGCACACCACAGATGCAACTCGATCGGGATTTTGTCGATTTCGGGGATGTCTCTTTCAACCAGATGGTGGAGGCAACCTTCGAGCTCCATAACTCGGGGGACGCCACGCTCTTGTTCGTGGAGGAACCGTTCATCGAGTTGAAGGACGGGTGTTGACCGCCTACACCGACCATCGGTTCGATGGTCCTTGCCCCCGGAGAGTCAACCACCGTCGAGGTTGCATTCACGATGCATACCGGCATGGACGGTTTCCACGACTTCCGCCTTCATTTGAACACGAACGATCCGGCGCAACCCAATCGAGAGATTGTGATCCTCTCGAACTGGGTGCAGTAGAGCACGACGGCGTCGGGACGGACCACAGAAACTGCGTTCGAGGAGAAACGAGATGATGAAACCGAGGATCCTGCTGGTGATGGCTTTGGCCGTTGTGGGTACAGGGTTGCTCACTGCGGGCTGCTCCGGTGGTGGACATGAGATTGAACTCGCGGATCGAGGCGTGCTGCCCGACTTCGTCCGCTCTGCCCCGGACTCGGTACAAGAGGCCTATCTCTTTGCGGTTGCCCATCCTGACGATCTTTCTCACCAACCGTGTTACTGCGGCTGTGGTCCGATGGGCCACGAAAGCAACCTCGGGTGTTTTGTTTCCGAGTTCAGCGATGACGGTTCGATCATCTTCGACTCCCATGCCACCGGGTGCGGCATATGCGTAGACATCGCCCAGGACACGATGCGGCTTACTGCCGACGGGAAGACTCCACTCGAAATCCGACAGTTCATAGACGCCCGATACGGCAAGTTCGGACCTCCGACGCCGACTCCGATGCCGACCGGCTAGGTAGGCGATGTCGACCAAACGTCCCCTGGTGAACCGCCGGCACCTCTACCTGGCGATAGTGGTCCTGGCGATCCTGCTCGTACCGCTGCCTGCCCTCGGGGAACCCCAGACTCATCACATCTCGATCGATGCAGCGCAGTTCGAGTACTCGCCTCCACGGTTGAACGTCGGCCGCGGCGACACCGTCCATGTGACACTCACCGCGTCGGACACAGTCCACGGGTTCCATCTCGACGGTTACGACATCGATGAGCGGGTCGACCCTGGCCTGGCGCAACAGTTCACGTTCGAGGCCGACCAAACCGGCAAGTTCAAGTATCGGTGCTCCGTCGCCTGCGGACCTCTGCACCCATTCATGATCGGCGAGCTGGTAGTGGGGCCGAACGAACCTCTCCTGCGAGCCATCGGCTTGTTGGTCGCGTTGACGTTCGCAACCCTCTTCTCGGTCCGTAGCCGGGCGGCGGCAGCATGAGTCCTGAAGTACGCACGAGGCCGGCCGAGGCCGGCCGCGTCGATCTCCTGGCTCGCTTCCCGCGCCTGAGACGACTGATCACCGCGCGATGGTTCCAGCCGGTCTCGATGCTCATTCTGCTGGCACCCTTCGTCTTCGCAATCGCCGCGGGCTTTCTCGGGACTTCGGCCGGCAATCGCAACTTCGGAATCGTCTTTGTCTGGATTGTCTGGTGGGCGGTGCTGATGATCCTCCTCGTGCCCGGTCTCGGACGGGTCTGGTGCACGGTGTGCCCGATTCCGGCGCCGGGCGAATGGCTCCAACGACGAGGAATACTGGTCCCAACTGGCAGACTGAGGAAGGGCCGGCGCTGGCCACGCCGCCTGCGGAACATGTGGATTCAGAATGCCGGCTTCCTGTTGCTGGCCGTCTTCTCGATGGTCATCCTCACACGGCCCTACGTATCGGCAACGGTAATCGTCTCTCTGGCCATGATCGCGTTGCTGACCAGCATGGTGTTCGAGAAGCGCACCTTCTGTCGCTACCTGTGCCCCATCGGCGGCTTCATCGGCCTCTACTCCATGGCCGCTCCCATAGAACTGCGCGTCCGCGACACTCAGATCTGCGTCGACCACCGCTCGAAGGACTGCATTACCGGCAATGAGAATGGCTACGGATGTCCGTGGATGGTGTACCCGGGCAAGCTCGACCGGAACCTCGATTGCGGCTTGTGCACCGAATGCCTGCGTACCTGCACGATGGACAACGTCGTGATCAACCTCCGCCGGCCGGGCGCGGATCTAGGGCTCCCATCGAAGGGGAAGGGACTCGACGAGGCTTTCAAGGCACTGATCATGCTGGCTTGTTCGATGATATACCCGGCCGTTCTGTTCGGGCCGTGGGCCCGGCTCAAGGAGTGGGCGGCGTTTGGGTCGGGAGTCGGATGGATCGCATACGCCTCGGCACTCCTACTGACCGCCCTTGTGGTGCTGCCGGGACTCTTCTGGCTGGCCGCGGCAAGCTCGAAACGCAAGTCTGGCTGCCGGATATCGACCCGCCGGCTGTTCAACGACTACTCACATACGCTGATTCCACTCGGCTTGGCAGCCTGGATTGCGTTCAGCGTCGGGTTCGTCCTCACCAACGGCAGCTATGCACTTTCGTCTCTGTCGGATCCACTCGGCTGGGGTTGGGACATCTTCGGAACGAGCGATGTCGGTTGGACTCCCTATTTCTCCGGGATCGCTCCGGGGATCCAAGTGGCGATCATCCTGACCGGTTTGGTGTTCAGCTACCGGACCGGTCTTCGCATTGCCTACCGGCACGATCCGGCAGGTTTCTCGACGGCACGGGCGGTCACACCATTTGTCGCGTTCCTATCCGCCTGCGCCCTGGTTCTCATCTGGCTGTATCTGGGATGATCCGACCGGCCGGCAATCGCGTTGCCCTACTCGTTCTTCTGGCGTTCGTGGTCGGCATTCCCATCGCGATCCTTGGATACCAATACGGAATCCGTCCGCTTCTGGCGGGCCATCGGACCATCGATATCACTTCCCGCGCACCAGAGAATGGCGGATTCTCTCCGGATCTGATCCGGCTCGAGGTTGGGGAGACCGTCGCGCTGCGTTTCCGAGCGGACGATGTTACCCACGGGATCGCGATCGGGCCCGGCCTCGGCGTCGATCTTGGTCAGATAGACCCGGGCCGGACCGGTGAAATCAGCGTGACCTTCGACGAACCCGGCATCTACACGTACTACTGCAATACCTGGTGCAGCATCGACCATTGGCGCATGCGCGGCATCATCGAGGTGACGAGCCCCGACGGAGTTCTGGATGGCGGGGACGGAGAGAACGACCCCATCCTTGCCGATCTCGAGCGCGATTCGATCGACATCGATGCCGATCCGGTGCAGACTCCAGGCCTCAGCTTCGACCTGGACCGGGGTCGTGTTGGCTTCGAGGCTCTGGAGGTCCCGCCGGTTCTGACGGATCCCGAGTGGAGACTGGTCAACTCGCCAGCCGATGGCATGGCTCTCCTCGCCGATGCGAACCCCGAGACACCCACGGACCTGCTCATGGATGTCGTCGTCCACATCTGGTCCGTGTCGTCGCCGACCGAATCAGCCGTCGACCTCTATCGGAAGAATTGCGCCGCCTGCCACGGCGCGTACGGC
>CBDTUP010000171.1:0-6037 GCA_965363685.1 uncultured bacterium
CTCGGCAAACACCGTTGCGTGTGGACACAGAACGCCGTCGACGCCGCCCGACCACACCATCGGAATCTGCTTCACTTCGTCGGCGGGACGGGTGCCCTTGTCCATGAGCACCTTGCGGAAAGCCTGGTCGGCCAGGATGCGCGTGAAGTCGTTGACGCCACCGTTGCCTTCCGTCTTGCCGATGACACCGATGATTTCGTCTGCTGCGAAAACTCCGTCGTCGATCAGTGTCGCTAGTCCGGAAGCGTCCGAAACCCCTTCGAGGATGACCTTGCGTACCTCGATAGCCATTGCGCGTTACCTCCATCTCTGAGTTGTAGTCCAACCTATCCATCATGCCTCGCAGGTTGGGGCTTCGCATAGGGGCCTATGTCCCCGAATAGAGGACCGGCGTGGCAGTCTGTAGGTATGGATCGCTTTCTCGAAGCCGCAATTGACGAAGCTCGGGCCGGCCTGGCGGAGGGTGGAATCCCCATCGGGTCGGTCCTGGTTCTAGACGGTGAGGTCATCGGTCGGGGCCACAACCGGAGAGTGCAGAAGGGGAGCGCTGTGCTGCACGCCGAGATGGACGCGCTCGAGGACGCCGGCCGTCTGGCAGGGGCCGCGTACCGGAGGTCGGTGCTGTATTCGACGCTGTCACCGTGCGACATGTGCTCGGGAGCAGTGCTTCTCTATGGAATCCCGCGTGTGGTCGTTGGCGAGAACCGCACCTTCCGGGGTCCCGAGGATTATGTCCGTGCGCGGGGCGTGGAGGTCGAGATAGTGGACGATCCGGCCTGTGTGCAGATGATGCAGGACTTCATCTCTGCTCGGCCGGACTTGTGGAACGAGGACATCGGCGTATGAAGACGATCGGCTTGCTCGGCGGAATGAGCTGGGAGTCGTCGATCGAGTATGAGCGGATCATCAACGAGGAGGTTCGCAAGAGGCTCGGAGGTGTGCACTCCGCCGACATGATCGTTCGGTCGTACGACTTCGCTCAGATCGAGCACCTTCAGGAGAGCGATCGATGGGACGATGCGGGTGATCTGCTGGCCGCCGACGCCGCGCTACTGGAGGCGGCCGGTGCCGACCTGATCGTTCTCTGTACCAACACGATGCACAAGGTGGCGGAGTCGATCGAGGGGGCGATCAGTGTGCCGTTCTTGCATCTGGCAGACGCAACGGCCGATGCTGTTGTCGCGTCGGGCGTCACGGTGGTGGCGTTGCTCGGCACCCGCTACACGATGGAGCAGGACTTCTACCGGGAACGCCTCGAGTCCCACGGCTTGACCGTACTGATCCCCGACGAACCGGACCGGACCATGATCCACGAGGTCATCTTCTCCGAGCTCGTTCGCGGCGCGGCGATTGCGGAATCGAAGCGACGCTACTTGGAGGCGATCGCGGCGTTGCTCGAACGCGGTGCCGAGGGCGTCATCGCCGGGTGCACCGAGATCGAGCTACTCGTAGGACCCGATGATGTCCCCTGCCCCTACTTCCCAACCAGCCGCCTCCACGCGCTTGCCGCAGTCGACTTCGCTCTGACCGACTGACTGGACGGCCCCGACCCCTTTCCCGTTCTTGCGTGACTCAACACCGGATGGCGGGCCGGAGCCACGCAAGAAGCCGGAGGTAGGCTGGCGGGCGTGCCTGAGAGTGACTTCAAAGCAGACCTCGTTCAGTCGTACAACTGGGACGCGCCGGCCAGGAATCAGCGAACCCTTCCTGATGAGCGTGTTGAACTGCGTGAGCGATTCGTTGAGCTGCTGCGTGCGGAGAGTCGCAGCACTCTGATTGAACTCGGCGCCGGGGCCGGCCAGGACGCGGAGAAGCTCATCGGCGCCGGCTTTGATGTTGTAGCGATCGACCTATCTCCCGAGAATGTCACGAAGGCTCGCGAGCGCGGAATCGATGCGAGAGTCGGCGACTTCTACCACCTTGATTTCTCCGACGCCGCTTTCGAAGCCGGATGGGCGATGAGCACATTCCTCCACGTTCCCGACGCCGACCTGGACAGCGTTCTCAGCGAGGTGTCGAGGGTGCTCGAACCGGGAGCTCCGCTGGCGATCGGCTTGTGGGGCGGGGTCGATTGGGAGGGCGTCATGGAGGACGATTGGGCAGATCCCCCGCGGTTCTTCTCAATGCGAAGCGACGACCGTCTCCAGGAGATCCTCGGTAGGCATTTCGACGTCGAACTGTTCGAGACAACGATGCATCGGGACGAACCCAACGAGCACTACCAATGGTGTGTGGTGCGGGTCCCCGACTGAAGCCGACCCTCCTCCGTTCTTGCGGGGCTCAACACCGGTATCCGCTGTTGGCTAGCGCAAGAATGGATGGGCGAACGGGTCCTAGAGCCCCAGGACTCCTTGGGCGGCGCGCATGCGTGACAGCCGCGCCTGAGTGACGGGGCTCGAGCCGTCGAGTAGGTGTGTGGTCTCGGCCAGTATCTCGTCCAGAGGGAAAAGACGCACAGACGAATCGGCCGTCTCGGTACCGCCGTCGACGGCCGGCCGCCACGCCGTCATCACATCTGTTGCGCCTGCCATCAGTGAGCCGACGGCGGCAAAGGCGAAACGTCCGGCCAGCAGCCTGTCGTGAGCGGTCGGGTTCCCACCGCGAACGATGTGCCCGAGCACCGTTGCCCGCAGGTCTACGTCCAAGTCGACGAGACGTTCGCTCACCTCTCGTACCAGTCGAGTAGCGGGTACCGGCACTCCTTCTGCCTTGATGATGAGAATCCGTGGCTTCTGCCGGTCGGGTCGAGCTCCGGAACGGACGATGGCCTCCACCCGGTCGATAACCTCTGCTTCGCCCAAGTTCTCCTCGGGCAGGAGGGCAGCATCTGCCGCCAATGCAACCGCGCTGACCATCGCCAGATAGCCGGAATCCCGCCCCATGACTTCGACGATGAACGCTCGATGGTGCGAACGCGCCGTGTCGGAGATCTTGTCGCAGGCATCGATGATGGTGTTCAGGGCGGAATCGACTCCGATGGCGTCGGAAGTGCAGCCGAGGTCGTTGTCGATCGAAGCAGGGACGCCGATGACGGGGAAGCCGGTTTCGACGGTCAACAAGTGAGCACCGGTCAACGAGCCGTTCCCTCCGAGGACGATGAGGCCTTCGATCTCAGCCTCTTTCAACTTGTCGGCCGCCGTGGCCCGTCCCTCGGGCTCACGGAAGCGAGGGGAACGACTGGATCCGAGCATGGTGCCGCCCCGTCCGCCTGCCCGCTCGATTTCGCTGATTGGTGCCAGCCCATCTGCAGTGTGCCGGGTGAGAGGACGGAAGGCTCCTTCGATGGCACCGTCGTACCCTCGCTCGATACCGACAACTCCGGCCCCTCTGGCCATCGCCACCTTGACCGCCGCCAGGATGCCGGCGTTCATGCCCGGGGCATCGCCGCCCGATGTCAGTACGCCGATCCGCTTCACCCGCTCCTCCTCGGTCCTTTGCGCAGAAACCTACCGATTCAGCCGTTCCGGCGTGAGAATCCCGCCGTTTTTGTCGGGTTTCTGACGCCGGAACGGGGAGGACAACTAAGGGTTCCCCCGGGCTTGGGGCCCGGGGGAACCCTGCAACCGGAGGCGCGGCGGGGAAGGCGGGTGGCCGGGGGGCGAGCCACCGGAGGGGGCCGCGTCATCCGGGAGCGGGACCGGGCTCGTCCTCGGTAGAGGCGTCTTCGAGTCGAACGATCCAGAGCCCTGAGTTCATATCACTCACGAATATCAGGTCGTTCAGAACGTCGACACCCCAGACCATTGGAAAGGCCGTGGCCCCGTTGGGAGCTACCCAGTAGCCGACCGGGTCGCGCGATCGTGGTGGCACGAATGAGCCGATTTCGATCGGCTGCGACGGATCGGAAAGGTCCACAATCCGTATGCCATCCGAGTACCACGAAGAGACCGCCACCGATCCGTCCAGGACGGTGTCGTGTACGGAGTAGATGCCATCGAACCCGAGATCCCCCTCGTCGGTGGATTGGGTGGTGGCGAACTCTGCGATCTCGATCGGTTCGGTCGGGTCGCTCACGTCATAGATGTGTTGTGTGCCCCACCCGACCGCATGGCCGTCATCGTCGGATGGGTAGAAATCTTCTTCGTTGACGATCAAGAGCGAGCGTGATTCGTCGATGACGCTCGAGTGACGGTTTCCTTCACCGTCGGGCAGGAATCCGACCGCCCCCGCGAATGTGGGGGTGGTCGGGTCCTCGAGGTCTAGGAGGATGGTTCCGGCATCCCAGTGCGAAACCCAGGCACTCATCCCGTCGGAGGACAGGATCACCGAATGGGCGTGGAATTCCTCTTCGTCGTGTTCGCCTTCGACCGGGCGGCCGTCACTGCGGTTATCCCAATCGGCCAACTCGACGGGTGATGCCGGGTTGGTGGCGTCAATGAACCGCACGTCGCCTAGCGCACCGTCGGTGTGCAGTAACGACTGTCTGATTGTGGTTGCCACCAGCAGCGTTCCGTCGGCTCTTTGAACGACCGAGACTGAGTTGGATCCCTGCGTTCTATCCCCGCTGCTCCACGTTGAGAGGAGCACCGGATCCTGGACAGTGGTCACGTCGTAGAAGGCCAGGCCTCTGAAGTGGGAGCGGAGGCGCCCTCGTTCATCGTTGTCGCACAGACGAAGAGCAACAACGGCGAGGTCACCTTCGAAGGTCTTCGTCGCCACGCTTCCGATCCACAGAGTCTCCGTACTCGTGCCGGGGAACTCCTCGCCTCCCGCAAAGGAGCCGATCGGCTCCGGATTGGCGGGATCGACGACGCCGACCGTACGTACGCCCGAATTGGGGCACAGATCCGGTCTGCCCCAGGTGCCCAGGTATGCAGTCGTGCCGTTCGCCACCACGTCGGCGGTGAAACCCCCACCGGGATCGAGATGACCGATCAGGGAGGTATTGATCTCCTCATACTCGGGCACCCATCCGGCCCCGGCCGTCTGGCTGAGGAGACCTATGTCGGCTTCGATTCCCTGCGCTTCGAGCAGGTGGCCGTAGGAGTTGACGGCCGTGCCCTCCGGCGTGCGCAGCTCGAAGTGCAGGTGTGGTGGAGTGTTCTCCGCGTTGCCGCTGTCCCCGACGTAGTCGAGGAGATCTCCGGCCTCGACGATGGTTCCCGGTTCGATCCCGGGCAACCAGGCGCCACCGAGGCCATCGTCGGTTTCCGGCGTGTCGTTGTTCAGGTGCAAGTAGTACGAGAGCCAACCGTCGATGTGCCTGATCACGATGTATCTACCCGACAGGTCGCCGATGGTTGCTTTGATGATCGTGCCGCCGGCCGCCGCCACGACGGGAGTCCCCTTGTCGGCGAAGATGTCGGTTCCCTGATGGGTTCGACCTCCCGAGCGGGGCGCTCCGAATGTGTCGACGTAGGAGTGCTCGCCGGCGACCGGAAAGAGGAGTGGATAGACACCGGGATCGGCGTCATCCAGAGGTGGTGCAAACTGCGCTCCACCGGTGCTGAGCATCGCTGCGATCATCGTGATCGCCAACAGTGCCTTGAGCCTATTCCCCCAGCTCACGACCTCGCTCTCGTACCCCTTCACCGTACTCCTCCTGAGGGTGTTTGGGGACCGGCCAAACGGCCGGTCCCCATTTCTCGGCTAGTTACGGTGTTGTCGTTGTGGTCGTCGTCGTTGGCACCGGCCAGAAGATGATCCGGCGGAACCAGATATCGTTCTCGGTGGATTCCGAAGGCTTCCACGGGTAGTACCGGGTGTACTCCTCGTCCGGGTCCTCTTCGGCCGAGATCGTCGAGTGCCAGATAACGTACGCTTTCGAGCCGTCGGACGTCGCCCGGAGCTGGCATTCGCCCTGCTCCTCAGGTTCGCCCTTGGCCACGAAGTCATAGCGCCAAACCGTCTCACCGAAGCCGGCGTTGCTGTTCTCTCCGCCAATCACCCACGGGATCTTGACGTACGAGTCGCCGTAGTCCTCAGTGCGGGTGTAGAAGATATCCAGTGGCCCGGCCTCTGCCTTTACTCCCGATGACCCGGTGGACTTGGCGTTGTCCACAGTGCCCCAGGCGACGAAGAACATGTTGTCCACGTA
>CBDTUP010000172.1:0-5998 GCA_965363685.1 uncultured bacterium
GACGATCCCGACGGCTACAGCTATCAGCGCGCCGGAGCCGGCCGCCACCAGAGACTCGGTCACGGCGCCACCAAACGGCAGCAGGGAAGGACCCGTCAGTCTGCCCGCAGCGCTCAGTATGCCTATGACGACGAGGGCCGCCACCGTCCCGGTCACCACCAACCCAAGCGCCCGAGCAAGCACAGGTTCGGCAGACTCGAGCACATAGAGCGACGCCGGTATTGCCGCTACAAGCAAGGGCGCCAAATGGTATGTCGTGCCGTCAGACAGGAACCCAAGGAGCAGCCAGAGAACGGCCAACCCGGTCCCGATCAGAAATGGAGTGCGAATGAATACCGGTTTGCCGATCGTGGTGGTCATGACCAGAACAACGATCCATCTTGCCCAGAGTTGGGCAGATTGTCGGCAACCCGACAGAAGACGATGGGCGGGGGCTCAGTGTCGTGTTCCCGACCAAAGGGAGAACCAATGAATGTCGGAACACCGACGATCCCAGACAGGTTGACTCTCGAAGAGAGAGGCACAGCATTGAGCACCGCAGAGCAACAACACTTCGCCTGGCTCGCCCGCAGCTTCGGGCGGACCAACTACCTTCCATTGACGCCCGCTGATCTGGACGCCTTGAGCGAAGCCGGTAGCTATGTCGACAAGTACCCGGGCACACATCTCTTCCGCGAAGGAGCAGTTGCTCGCCACGCCTTCGTAATCGAAAAGGGCGAAGTCGAGTTGTACCGAACCGCCGGCAACGTACGCCGGGTCGTAACCCGCGCCGGTGAAGGCTCGGTTCTCGGCGACATCGCCATGTTCCAAGAGGAGCCCTATATCTCGTCTGCTCGCGCCATCACACCCGTGCGTGCATTCCAATTTGAAAGGGACAAGCTCCTACCCGTACTGATCACCCGGCCGGTGGTGACATTGCGATGGCTAGTTGCAGGATTGAGTCAACTCGAGGCAACCCAGCGGCGGGTCCTCAGCCTCATGCACCGAACGGTCAAGGAGCAAGTAGCGGGAATGGTGCTGGACGACGCGGACGAGCGCGGGGAGGTTCATCTATCCCAGAGCACCCTGGCAGCACTCCTTGGTGTCTCCAGGCAAACAGTGAACGAAGCCCTGGCTGAACTCAAGGAGATGGGCGCGGCGGAGACCGGGTACCGTCTCATTCGAGTGCTCGATACGGACGCATTGAGTCAGGCGGCAGGACGCTAACTCGGCTTGGTTATCCCGGCAGCCTCGCGCGGATCGGTCTTCGGCTTCTGAGATAATCCGACCATATTGCCGTCGGGATCGAACACTGCGGCCAGGCGATCGCCCCACGGCGTATCGGTAGGTGGGTAGCGGACCTCCGACCCGAGACCGACCAGCCGCGCAAACGTCCCTTCGAGGTCATCGACCCGGAACCACAACGTCACCCGGCTGGGAGCGGAAACAGCGTCGTCATCCTGATCGATCCCGAGGTACAGGCCGTCCAGCTGGAATCCGCGATGACGCTCTTGCTCGGCCGGATTGTCCAGCTCAAAGGCTGCCTGATAGAAGGCGGTCAGCTCAATCATGTTGGCGGTGAAGATGATGGCGGTGTCAACGATCGGAGGCATGCGAAGAGGATACTCAGGATGCATACTGTGCCTACTTGGGCTCTGCGGGCGATAGTGTGAACACCCACCGAACCGGGAGAATCGCCCGTTGGAATCAGGGGAGACAAGAGTTGAGATCGCCGGGCGAGAAATCCGGATCACCAGCCCGGATAAGGTGCTCTTCCCAGAGCAGGGTTGGACCAAACTCGAGGTCGTAGAACACTTCGTCATGTGCGCCGCGGGTGCTTTGCGCGGTGTCTACAACCGTCCATCTCTGCTGAAGAGATGGAACCAGGGAGTCGGTGAGCGCGCCCTGTTCGTCAAACGCCCCAAGAACGCCCCTCGCCTGGTGGATGTGACGTTCCCGTCCGCGCGACCCGGCCAGATGTTCGCTCCGCTGGATGAAGGCGATGTGATCTGGATGGCCCAGATGAACTGTATCGACCTGAACCCATGGAATGCTCGATCCGACGACCTCACTCATCCGGACGAACTTCGCATCGACCTGGATCCCACCGACGACTACGACTTCGAGGCAGCCCGGCAGGTTGCGGTGACGGTCAAAGACGTCCTCGACGAACTCGGCCTGACGGGGTGGCCGAAGACCTCGGGCAACAGGGGCATCCACATATACATCCGCGTCGAGCGAGAGTGGGATTTCTTCCAGTTGCGAAGGGCCGGCCTAGCTTTGGCACGCGAAGTCGAAAGACGCAACGACCTGGCAACCACGGCCTGGTGGAAGGAGGAAAGGGATGGCGTCTTCATCGACTTCAACCAGAACGCCTGGGACAAGACCATTGCCTCCGCCTACTCCATTCGGCACACCGGATTGGTGTCGACACCGTTTCGCTGGGACGAACTGAGCTTCATCGATCACAGAGCCATCGACATGATGTCATTCAAGGACCGGTGGGCCGAGGTTGGCGACCTCACAGAAGGCATTGATGAGTCGGCCGGTCGGCTGGACAGTCTTCTGGAGATGGTCGCAGCGGATGAGGAGCGAGGTTTGGGCGACGCCCCCTGGCCGCCCCATTACCCGAAGATGCCCGGCGAGCCTCCCCGGGTTCAGCCGTCAAAGAAACGCCAGGAGAACTGGGAGTGAACCTGGGGCCAACCTGATCACTTGAAATCTGGAACCCGAAAACTGAGCTGATACCTGATCAGACCGATGATCGGAAACACCTCCGTTAAGGTTCGGTCCACATTGAAACGGGAGGGGCAGAAATGCGACCAAGCTGGGACGAATACTTCCTCGAACTCGTCGATCAGGTCGGAACGAGGGCGACCTGCGATCGCGGCAAGAGCGGCTGTGTCGTAGTCCGCAACAAACGAATCATCTGTACCGGATACGTCGGATCCCCCTCGGGCCTCCCCCATTGCGACGACGCCGGGCACGACTTCAAGCAGATGATCGACGAGGACGGAACAACTCGCCAACACTGCGTCCGCACGGTCCATGCCGAGCAGAACGCAATATGCCAGGCAGCCCGCTACGGACTGCAGCTGGAAGGAACGACGCTCTACTGCTCGATGGAGCCCTGCCGTGTGTGTGCAATGCTGATCGCCAGTTCAGGGATCGAGCGAGTCGTGGCGAGACGTCGCTACCACGCCGGGCAGGACACCCGTCACATCCTGGCGCAGGCGGGTGTCGAGTTGGTCATCGTTGAAGATGTCGTGGAGACGTACGAGAAACAATGAGCCGTTGGCCCTTGGCCATTAGCCAGATCAACCGATGATGTCGGTGAAGGCGGCTCCGTCCGGTCGAATCAGTTGGTCCATCGTGCATTCGGCGGCGGGTTTGTCGGGACGCCACCGTTCAAAACGGGTCGCATGTCGAAATCGCCCGCCTTCGAGCTGGTCGTAGCTGACCTGCACGACCACACCTGGTTCGACCGGAATCCACGACAGATCCCTGCCGCCGGACCAGCGTGACTCACCGCCGGGCCGTCGGACGTCGCCACCGCCTGCACCGAAGCTCTCTTTCGTGCGGATTTGCTCGAGTTGCTCGAGGATCGCAACTCGATCCTGATTGGTAAAGCCCGAACAGTGTCCGATGAAGTGCAGATCGCCATCGTCGGTATACATCCCGAGAAGGATTGACCCGATCTTGTCTCCGTCCTTGTGAATCCGGTACCCGCCGACCACGCAGTCGGCGTCCCGGCGGTGTTTCCACTTGATCCAGTCCCGCTTGTCCTCGCGGTAGACACCGTCCGCTTGCTTGCAGATGATCCCGTCGCAACCCGCCCCTTCGTACTCGGCGAACCACCTGGCAGCTGCATCGAAATCGTTGGTTGTCGGAGTTAGATGCCACGGAAACTCAAGGGTTTCCGAAAGGCTTTCCAACCGGGCCCGCCGCTCCGCATAGCCAAGCGAACGGAGGTCCTCCCCTCGATCGGCGAGCAGGTCGAAGATCACGAGTTCGGCCGGAATCTCCTCCGACAGCATCTCGATTCGCGATGCCGCCGGGTGGATCCGCAACTGCAACGTATCGAACTGGGTCACACCGTCGACCACGACGACGATTTCGCCGTCGACGACCGTCCCATCCGGAAGCTGATGCAGGGCAGGCTCGAGTTCGGGGAAATAGCGCAGCAGCGGCTTTCCGTTTCGGCTGTCCAGTCGCGGATCGGACCCGCCCCAGGCAATCATCCGAAACCCATCCCACTTGGGCTCGTACACCCATCCCGGCGGGCGCGGCGGTTCCTCTTTGACTTTGGCTTTCATCGGTTTCAGCGGCGGATCAAAAGGCCAGGGCATGGGAAGGACGCTAATCGTGCCCGGTTCACTGTGCCGCAACCTGCAAGGAATCGGATGTCTCCGCCGTGCGATACTCTTCGCGCAGGACACAAGGGGCACTCATGCAATTCCTCAGCGACCGAACACCCTCCCACGACCTCACCTACTCGGACGTCTTTCTCGCGCCGAACTACGCAGACGTGGCTTCACGGATGCAGGTCGACCTGACCACCCCCGACGGGATCGGCACCACAATCCCGATTGTCGTCGCCAACATGACCGCCGTCGCCGGTCGCCGCATGGCCGAAACGGTGGCTCGCCGGGGAGGGGTTGCCGTCCTGCCTCAGGACATCCCGGCGGAAGCGATCGCCGACATGACCTCGGCCGTGAAGCGAAGCCACCTCCTGTTCGACACACCGATCACCCTCCATCCGGAGGATCGGATCATCAATGCCCTGGACCTGATGCATAAACGATCCCACGGAGCGGTCATTGTCATCGACCAAGCTCGCCGGCCGATCGGAATCTTCACGGAAGTGGACGGCGAAGGGTTCGATCGCTTCACCCCGCTGGAGGACGTGATGAGCTCGCACACGATCGCCATCTCCGACACCATGACGCCTGAGGAACTCTTTGAGACCCTCACCGAGCGCCGGGTACACCTGGCGCCCGTGATCGATGACGAAGGCCGACTCTCAGGTGTGATCACCGAGAAGGGGGCGCTTCGGGCCACTCACTACCGACCCGCCCTCGATCATTCTGGTCGTTTGCTGGTTGCTGCCGCGGTAGGAGTCAACGGGGATGTCGCCGCCAAGACCCGAACCCTCCTGGAGACGGGCGTGGACGTGATCGTGGTAGATACGGCACACGGGCACCAACGAAAGATGATCGAGGCACTCGAGGCCGTACGTTCGGTCAACGATGACCTGCCGGTGGTGGCGGGCAATGTCGTGACGGCGGCGGGCACAAAGGACCTCATCAACGCAGGCGCCGACATCGTCAAAGTCGGAGTCGGACCGGGAGCCATGTGCACGACGCGGATGATGACCGGGGTCGGACGGCCTCAGTTCTCCGCCGTTCTCGAGTGTGCCGCCACAGCCAGAGCAGCCGGCAAACACGTATGGGCCGATGGTGGGGTTCGACACCCTCGTGATGTTGCTCTCGCCCTCGCTGCGGGTGCCGCCAATGTGATGGTCGGATCCTGGTTTGCCGGAACGTTCGAGTCGGCAGCCGACACGCTGCGTGACTCCAACGGGAAGCTGTACAAGGAGAACTACGGGATGGCGTCCAGGCGGGCCGTGACCTTCCGCTCCCGGGGAGAGAGCGCTTTCGAAAGAGCCCGCAAAGAGATGTTCGAAGAAGGAATCTCTCAATCTCGAATGTATCTCGACCCGAAGACACCGAGCGTCGAAGACATACTCGACCGCATTGTCACCGGAGTTCGGTCGGCCAGCACCTACGTTGGAGCCACCACCATCGATGAGTTCCATGAGCGGGCAATCGTCGGTGTCCAGTCGTTCACGGGATACACCGAGAAATATTTCACGCTGGATCAAATCGTCTTCGCTCAACGGGTTTGTGCAGAAGCGAAAAAGCGTGCCGAGATTCTGAAGAAGCAAAAGAAAGACAAGGATTACGAAGACGACACCAAGTTCCTGGATATGTTTATATCCGACGATATCCCCAGGACT
>CBDTUP010000173.1:0-5993 GCA_965363685.1 uncultured bacterium
CCCTGGAAGACCTCATCTTGCGATTTGGTGGCCATGTACTCGCCGGCAGCCATGCTGACTGCGCCGGCAATCGCACCCGCTACTCCGGTGAGGAGGATGTTGCGGGTCTCCATGCCGCCACCCACGACGCCGGCAACCAGCAGGAACATCGAGACCAGGCCGTCGTTGACGCCCAGGATGATGTCGCGCCAGTATTGGCGATGCTTGCCCAGGTGTTCGGTGAAGGCAGGTCGCTGCCTGTATTCGTGATCGATTTCCATGCGGGTGAGTGTACGTCAGGAGTGGGCCAGATTCCGAAGTCTGTCGGCGGGAACGTCCGGCGATCCAGCGGAGAAGTACGGGTGGATCGGGATCAAAGTCCGTCCATCGCTCGCCCGGACCCTTTCGATCGCCGACACGTATCCCTCGGCGGTCCGATCCCAGGGGTAGCGGTCGAGAACGCGTTGTCGTCCTGCATCGGCCAGTGAGTCCCACTCCGAACCGAGCGCCCGGATGAGCCCAGCCGCGATATCGGAAGGATCCGTCGGATCGATCAGAACTCCGTACTCACCGTCGCCATCGACGAGGCTCTCGGACGGGCCACCGTTGCGGGTGGCGACGACCGGCAGACCGGCGGCCGCCGCTTCCAGCGGAGCGAGCCCGAACGGTTCATAGAGAGCGGTCAGCGCGAACACGGACCGGCGCTGCGCCAGATAGCGGTACACGCCTGAGAGGGCGGCCTGACCCTGGACACCGAAAGCCGCAACCCTACCCTGCAGTCCGTTGCCTTCAACGGTGGTTCGTAGCTCGTGCAGAACAGAGAGTTCGGTCTCACCAGCTCCCAAGTCCGATCGCAGCGGATCTTCGAGCGCACCGGTGATGAACACCAGATTGGCCTTCTCCTGTAGCTCGGGGCTGGTAGCGAACGCCTCGGCCAGGATCACCGGGTTCTTCTTCGGGTCGAGGCGACTCGAGGCTACGACTGCGGGCAGTGCCAACCGGTCCGAAGCGATATCACGCCTGACTTGCCGGTCAACGAGTTGCTCCACTTCCGATTCGCCGGAATGCCGCACGTCGGCGCCGAAAACGTTCAGTGCCACGCCCGGCGGAATCACCGAGAAGCGAGAGTCATCGTTTGGATTGATTGCCCCGTGGTAGGCCTCATGGCCGTATTGGTCGAACCGCTCCTGTGCCGTGCTGGTGATGACGACCCCGGCGTGGTTCATCGCCGTCCGCTCACCCTCCAAACGCCGGGAGAAGCGATAGTGATGATCGAGTGCTTCAACCGACTCACCGGAGGCAAGAAGCTTGTCGAATTTCTGCGCTCCCAGACTGTGCCCGGTGAAGGTGTACGGAACTCCGGCCAGATCCCGAAGAATGGCGGCCGCCAGGCCTCCATCGCCGTAGTGGCCGGTAGCCGCGTCGGGAAGCGCACCTTCAGCCCTGTAGTAGTCGATGATTCCCGGCACCCAGTCGCGGCCCAGGTACGGCCAGAGGTCTTCTTTGCGGAGGAAAGTGTTGTCGTCCCCACAGTCGATCCTCAGAATTCGGACTCTGCCGCCATAGTCGTCTTCTCGACTTTCGAACTCCGGCCATGCTGAATCGAGGATTCGGCGAGTGATGACGTCCACCCGATGTCCAAGATCGGCCAGCGCCAGGGCCACGTTCTTCACGTAGACGAGTTGCCCGCCGAAATCCGGGTGTTCCGTCCAGTAGGAATCGTTCGGATCGAAATTGCCTTGCGGATTGAGGAAGGCTAGGTGCATCCGATGATGCTAGGCGTGGAAGGTGAGGTCACACAGCCCCTCTACACTCGGCAATGCATGGCATTTGTTCGTGAAGACATCGAGCGAGTTCGCTCGGCAACCAACATTGTCGATCTGGTGGATTCGGTGACCACCGTCCGCAAACGCGGTCGGGCGGTCAAGGCCATCTGCCCGTTCCATCAGGAGAAGACGGCTTCGATGTCGATTGATGTAGGCCGGGGCCTGTACCACTGCTTCGGGTGCGGTGCCGGCGGCGACATCTTCAAGTTCGTTCAGGAGACTCAAGCCCTGGACTTCTCCGAAGCCGTGGAGTTCCTGGCAGCCCGGGCAGGAGTAACGCTACGGATCGATAAGGAAGCCGCCAGGCAACGGGGCGAGCGTCAGGCGCTCATTGAAGCGGTCGAGAAAGCCGTCGAGTTCTATCACGATCGTCTCAAGAATGCTCCAGACGCAGCCGGGGCGCGGAAGTACCTGCGGGGACGCGGGTACGACGCCGACGTCGTTGAGCGCTTCCAGATCGGGTATTCGCCGGCGGAAGGATGGGATGAACTCGTCAGATATCTAACCGGCAAGGGCGTCAATCAGAAATCGATGCTGAACGCCGGACTGGCCGCGCGCAATCAACGCGGTCGTCTCCGTGATTGGTTCAGGGGACGGTTGATGTTCCCGATCTTCGATATCGGTGGATCACCGGTCGGTTTCGGAGCCCGGCTTCTCGACGGAGAGGGTCCCAAGTACCTCAACTCGCCGGAGACCCGCATCTACCGGAAGGCTCAGCTCTTGTATGGGCTCAACTGGGCCAAGGCTCCGATCACACGGTCGGCCTACTCGCTCGTCGTTGAGGGCTACACCGACGTGATCGGGCTACACCTAGCCGACTATCCCGTTGCCGTGGCAACCTGTGGAACGGCGCTGGGTGAGGAGCATTTCGATCTGCTCCGCCGCTTTTCAGAGCGGATCGTTCTGGCTTTCGACGCCGACGAGGCCGGGGTAGGAGCTGCACTGCGCGGCGATGAGCTCTCGACTCCTGCCGATTTGGATCTCGACGTTCGGGTGGCGTTGATGCCACAAGGTGCGGATCCCGCCGATCTGGTGCAGTCGGGCCGACTCGATGAACTGCGCCAGGCTGTGGAGGAATCCCGACCCCTGCTCGAGTTCCGGATCGATCGTGAACTCGAACGACACAATGTGAATGAGGCTGAGGGACGAGCACGGGCAGTCCGCGCCACGGCCGCGCTGATCGCTCGTCAGGAGGATGACATCGTCCGGTCTGAGTACGCCCGTCGGGTTTCCAGGGCGACGGGCGTTGATCTGGCCGCGGTGCAGAACTCGGTTCGCGAGGCGTTGGCCGGCGGTCGCGGGGATCGTCGTTCTCAAGCGCGGGTCCAATCCAGTCGCTACCCCCGGGCATCGCTGACCGGTTCGCAGCTGGCTGAACTCGAGGTTCTCCGGCTCATGCTGGGAAACGACGGCCGGCTGCCCCTCGACGATCTCGAACTCGATTTGTTCACTCTCGACGAGCACCGGGCTTACTTCGAGGCCCTCCTCCCGGTGCTCGAAGGAACTCCGGCAGGGACCGTGATCGATCTAGGCCTACTCCCTGATTCGATTGCCGAAAGCCTCCGAGCTGTGGTCCTCGAAGACCGTCCGCTCGACGATGATCCAAGGGCTCTGATTCAGCGGTTGCAGCGGCGGCGGGTTGAACGAGAGATCGGTGACGTGCGGAATCAGATCGAGTCGGAGGCGCCTGGTTCGGAGACCCATTCAAAACTGCTCCGCCAGTTGATAGCGTTGGAGCGACGCAAGCGAGAGTTGGAACCCCAGTAGTGGAACAGGTCGTTGAGAAAGTCATAGCCGAACTCACGAAACGCGGTCAACAGCGCGGTTTCCTGACGATGGGCGAGGTGCAGCAAGAGCTCGAAGACGCCGAGGCTCCCGCGGACGCTTTTGAGGCCGTCGTCGATAGGTTGCGGCTCGGGGATGTTCGGATCCGTGAAGACGGTCCGCAGACCTCTGATACAACGCTGGCCGACGAGGAGCGGATCTCGCTATCTGATCCGGTTCGGATGTATCTCCAGGAGATTGGACGTTATCGCCTGCTCACCACTCAGGAAGAGGTCGAGTTGGCCATGCGGATCGAAGCCGGCGTCAAAGCGCGCCTGCATCTCCACGAAGCCGAGGAGGACAACGAAGAACTCAGCATTGAGGATCGGGCGATCCTCGACAGGGAAGTGCGGCAGGGAACCCGGGCTCAGAAGCAGTTGGTCGAATCCAATCTGAGGCTCGTCGTTTCGATCGCCAAGAGGTATGTGGGGCGCGGGATGGCGCTCCTCGACCTGATTCAGGAGGGCAATCTCGGGTTGATGAGAGCAGTTGAGAAGTTCGACTATCGCAAGGGTTTCAAGTTCTCCACGTACGCCACCTGGTGGATTCGGCAGGCGGTGACCCGTTCGCTCGCCGATCAGGCACGCACCATACGGGTGCCGGTGCACATGGTCGAAACGATCAACAAACTCGCCCAAATTCAGCGCACGCTGCTGCAGGAGTTGGGTCGAGAACCGACGATTGAGGAGATCGCGGCGGAACTCGAGGTCGACCCGGGAAGGGTGACGGAGTTGCGGCAGATTGCCCAAGACCCTGTTTCGCTGGAGACACCGCTTGGGGAGGAGGAGGATTCGACACTGGGCGACTTTGTCGAGGACACCGAGGCCGTGGTCCCGGTGGAAGCTGCTGCCTTCAAGTTGCTCCAGGAGTACATGGGGCGTGCGCTGGAAGATCTGAATGAACGTGAACGGACCGTCCTGGTGATGCGGTACGGCCTCGATGAAGGCGCGCCGCGTACGTTGGAGGAAGTCGGCGGACACTTCGAAGTGACTCGGGAACGGATACGTCAACTGGAGACGAAGGCACTCGCCAAACTCCGCCACCCGGCGAGGTCCAAGCGTCTAGAAGGCTTCCTCGACGAATAGGAGCGCCGGCTACGCCGGGCACGTGCGAGTTTCTTCGAGACTCGGCTGGGAAGCGCGTCTCGTCCCGCATTGCGGGGGGAATCCCGGAGCGAGCCACGCGAGTGGTCGGGGGCAGTGCCGACCGTCCGGCGAAGTGGCCCCCACCGGCGGCAAGCATCGGCTTGCCGCCACCTCCCCCAGCTTCGCTGGGAGAGGAACGCAATGGTGTGTTCTCCTCCTGCTTGGCGGGTCAACATGAAGAGACCCGACCCCAGACCCAGGGAGAGACGACGGGTCTCTTCATGTTGAGGGGGAGTCCCGAGTCTTCGAGGGGAGGGGGGAACTCCCGCCGGAGCTAGCCGGCGGCCCGGTCCCGGATCTTCTCAGCCGCAGTGGCGATTCCCTCGCTCATGACCTGTTTCGCCCTGGTTGCACCGAGGTCGGCCACTGCCCCGCCCTTCTCCATCAACTGTTGGGCTGTGTCGGTTTCCGCGATGCGGCCGGCGACCTTCTTGATCTGCTCATAGCGTTCGCGACCGGCTTTCGTTCCGAGGACGTAGCCGATCCCTAAACCGAGGATTAATCCAGTCTTCAACTTCACGCCCAAACCTCCGACAGGGAATCGAGCCATTCTGGCATACGGTGGTATTCTTGCCGCCGCCTTCCGGGGTAGCTCAATTGGCAGAGCGCCGGACTGTTAATCCGTAGGTTGTGGGTTCAAGTCCCACCCCCGGAGCGGAGCAGAATCCCCTGTACTTGCAGGGGATTTCCTGCATTCTGGGATGGCCTCGACGACCCGTTCAGAACGCCAGCCCCACTACAACCCCACAGCCCGTCCGACGAGTACGCTTCTGCGGGCATCGAGGCGGGTAGCGAGGTCTTCTCCCTGAGAGGGGTACAGGTGGGCATACCGCTGCGTCACGGTCACGCTCGAATGCCCAAGTTGCTGACGCACGAGTTCTAGGTGGGCACCTTCAAAGATCATGAAACTGGCTGCCGTGTGCCTCAGGTCATGGATTCGCAGTGCGTCGGGTAGGCCCGCCTCCTTGACGGCTGGCTTCCATATCTTGCTGTAGGTGTTCGAGTGTCGGACGGGTTTACCCCGAGGGCTGGTGAAGATGAGCGCGTCGTCCTCATCACCGACACGGGCACCGATATGGGCACCAAGCATGTCGGCGACGAATCTAGGCATGTCGACCCATCGTCTCGACTTCCGCGACTTCGGTTGACCGAAGTGGAGGGCGCCACTGACTTCTGAGAGCGACTCTGCGATGTGGAGTTTCGACTTCAGGACATTACA
>CBDTUP010000174.1:0-5877 GCA_965363685.1 uncultured bacterium
CTTTCCCTACACGACGCTCTTCCGATCTTGGGGGGTCGCCCAACGTCACGTGTCGGGCGAACTGTTCCCGCTTTTTGCTGCGAACCAGCGCCGCGGCCTCCGGTCCGGTTACGACGCCGGTGACATCTCACCCCATGCTCCCTTGTTTCTGGGCGCGGGCCTTTATCAGCGCATGTACGAACGGCGGGCACTTCGCACCCGTCGCAGCTACGCCGTTTCGCTTCTGATCGATGGATCCGCCTCGATGCTTCAGCCTCGCTCCTTGAGTCTTGGGAGCCGGACGGCTCCCTGGGGTCTGGCAGCCGCCACTCTCGGGGCCTGGACCCTCGCCAGATTGTGCGATGAACTCCAGATCGACTTTGAGGTGGCTCTGTTCAACCGATCATTCAGCGCCCGTCCCGACGACTCCGAATGGTCGTTCAGTAGACGCAAGAGTCAGGCGACCGGCGGATTGCGAAGGTCACAAGGCCAGGCAGCCGACCGGCTAACGAACACAATCAACCACTACCTCGTGAAGCCTTTTAACAGCCGCTGGCGGACTTCCGAAGACCTGTTGGCCGGCCTGTTCTACGCGGCTGCTCACCCGAACCGGGCAAGTACTGAAGCGCGCAAAACTCCCCGAGATGCACCACCGGTCGGCATGTTCGAGAAAGCTGCCAACGTAGATGAATTCAACCTCTCATACGCTGCCCAGCGAGTCGCCAGACTGGGAGCGACTGTTCGTGTTCTCGTCGTTCTGGCAGATGGCATGACCCGCGGGTCACTCGAATCGCTCGCCCGCTCCGTGGAAGCGGTGGAACACACGGGAACGACCGTGTTGGGTATTGGGATCGGTGACGACACTGTCCAGGTTGCCTACGGTCGACATCAGATCGTGGAACGACCGGACGCCCTGGCGGCGGCGATGGTCGACGGAGTACGCGGGGCGCTGCGACGCAGCCTGGCGTTGTCCGGCATGGACGAATGGTGGACGAGAACCGCGACACGAGAACGTTCTACAACATGGAAGGAGCAGGCCGGTGCCTGAGACCGTCATATTCAATGACCCGAACGGAGACGGCCCGCCGATTGAACTCGAGCAGTTCGAGGTCCCGGCCGACGTCCCAGATCGCGACCATCGACAGGGAAAGATTCCTCAGCTAGATCCCCATTACGTCGACCTCGGCATGATGTACCGATTCGCCGCGATGGAGGATGTCAGGCGGCGCTTTCCCGAAGGTTACCAACCGCTTCACCTCGCCGTGCGCGGCCACATGGGGACCGGCAAGGACCATGACATCGAGCAATTCGCGGCCATGTTGAGACTCCCCTACTACCGCATACCTCTGACCGGTGAGGTACGTGACGTGACGCTGATCGGGTCCACCCTGCTGCACGGAGACGGCAAGGGAGGCACCGAGAGCCGTTGGGAGGACGGCGAGATCACACGGGCATTGCGTGGCCCGGCGTTGGTCAACCTCTCTGAGTTGAATGCCGCTGGAGCGGAGACTCTTTTCGCATTGCACGGTCTACTGGACCGGTATGCGGCGTTGGATCTGCCGACGGGCGAAACCGTGAGACTTCGAAATGACGTGCGCTTGTTCGGAACGATGAACCCGACCGACCTGCGCGACTACGCCGGAACACAGACACTCAACAAAGCTTTCGCCGATCGCTGGGTCATCTGGGAGAAATCGTTCCCGGCGGTCGAGCAGATCAAGGCGATGATCGAGCGTCGCTACCCCTCGCTCACCGAACCATTCAGCGAGGCAATCAGCAGGCTGGCCGCTGAGGTGAATGCCTCGTTCACTGCACCGGACGTTGCGACACGCGTTGAGTCGCCGATGAGTCTGCGCACGGTTCTCGACCGGATCCCAACCGGGTTGCGGGTCTACGGCCGGGCGGACGACCCGTTGCGCCGATCATGGGAGGAGTTTGTTCTGCCCCAGATCGATGCCTTCGATCGCGATCACTACGAAACGGTCTGGAGTGCTGTGGTTCGCAAGGGTCCAAAGGGACCAGCCTTCGGTTGAAGCTGGGGATTCGGTCATCCGGTTCTGGCGACGGGTGAATAACGCCGCCGCCAATCTGGATAATCCGGAACGTCATATCCGGCGACGGACAACACGTAGTAGGCCCCGAATGGTCCTATGAAACTGATTTGTCGAAGCGCGCGTTGTTGGAGGTCGAAATCCCCGAGGCTCGTGAGCCAAGCACCGATCGAGCGGTGCTCGCCCCTGCGGTCCAGCAATGTCTGGGCAGCCTGACGCACAGCCGCGAGTTTGCGTAGATTGCCGATCACCCCGTCGACACTCCGGAGGTCGGCCAGGTCTTCATCGGAAAGTGAAGCAACTTCGGCGGCGGAAAACCTCCGGAACGCCTCCCGGGTTGCCGGCCAGGTTCGTTCCACGACCGACCAGGACAAACCAGAGGCGAAGATGGCTTTCGCTATCAAGTCGAGGAACTGATCAACGGTTCGAATATTGCGGGCAGTCAGGTCAGCCGGCATGTCATTTCCCTTCTCGATTCGCCTTCGAAAATACGAGATGGCTGGGACAGTTCCTCGGCATGACTACCGTTACCCGACTGCAACAAGGAACTTCATGCGACCTTACGTCATCGGGGATCCCAACCTCGAGCAAAAGATCAACGAACTAGTCGAGGCCGCCGGTCTGGACAACGGCAACACGGATCTCATTGCCGAGATCGTCACCACCGCGCTGAAACTGCACCGCGACGCAGCGGATCGTGGCGACCTCAAGCTCCTCAATACGGCCTTGAAGGAGATGCGCTACTCAATGCTGGTCTTCTCGCGCCACCGCGAGGTGCCCAAGGTGACCATCTTCGGCTCAGCGCGCACCGCCTCAGATGACCCGAATTATCGCCTGACCGTAGAGTTTGCCCGTTTGATGGCCGAGGACCGCGAGTGGGGTGTGATCACCGGCGCCGGCCCCGGGATCATGGAAGCCGGCAACGAGGGAGCAGGAAAGGACGCCTCATTCGGTGTGAACATTCGCCTGCCATTCGAATCCGACGCCAATCCTCACATCGAGGATGATCGGCTGATCAACTTCAAGTACTTCTTCACCCGCAAACTGGGTTTTGTCAAGGAATCTCACGCATTCGCCCTGTTCCCCGGCGGATTCGGAACGATGGACGAGACGTTCGAGCTCCTGACGCTCATCCAGACCGGGAAGAGCGACCTACATCCGATCGTATTGCTCGAGGCCGAGGGTGGCGACTATTGGAACGGCTGGCAGACATTCGTGCAGGAGAACCTGGTCGCAAACGGAATGATCTCCCCGGAAGATGTGAATCTGTACACGATCACCAACGATCCGGTAGTCGCCGCCGATGAGATCTGCCGGTTCTATGCCAACTACCAGTCCCAGCGATACGTCAGAGGCATCCTGGTCCTGCGCCTCCGCCAAGCTCCTGATCAACAGCAACTCGCAGACCTGAACAGTAGGTACTCCGACATCTTGGTCGAAGGCGAAATCTCGACCATCTCACCGACGGAGGCGGAAATCGCCGATGACGACTCGGTCGATCTGCAACGGGTGGCACTGCATTTCGATCGGCGGAGCTTCGGACGGCTGCGGAAGCTCATCGATGAGTTGAACTCCTATGTCGAGCTCCCCACCCGGGAAATCCACATTCCGCCTCCATTTAGGGACGAGTTACCTGAGCGCCCCTGGTAGCGCTACCAGTATGAGCGCACGCGGCAAGCGGCTACCATTACGCCGGTGCGTGAGATTCTTTCTGACCTCGTTGCGGAACAACAGTCGCTGGATCAGTTTCTCCAGCGAGTAGCGATCCGCGATTGGGATAGAGCAACGCCTGCGCCCGGTTGGTCGATCCGGGATACCGTGAGCCACCTGGCAACGTTTGAGGAGTATGCCTACAACGCCCTCGCGGAAAGTGGTTCGCGTCGGGGGGAAGCAGATCAGTACCCCACCTACGAAGCCTTCACCGAAGCCGGTATTCTCCCCGGGCGGGAGATGCGAGCCCAGGACGTCATCGAGTGGTGGCGTGGGGCCCGCGCCAAGGTGATCGAAGAGCTATCACGGAGCGCTCCCGACACCCGAGTCCCATGGTTCAAGGGTGACATGAGCGCCAAGACCTTCGCGACGACTCGCCTGATGGAGACGTGGGCTCATGGACTCGACGTCTATTCATCGCTTGACGAAGAATGCGAGGACACCATCCGGCTCCGCCACATCGCATGGTTGGGTTGGAAGTCGCTGCCATACGCATTTGAGCTGGCAGGCAAGGAGTACAGCAAACCGGTGCGCATCGAGGTCCTCGGGCCACAATGGTCGAAGTGGGTATTCGGGCCGGAGGATACGGATCAGGTGATCAAGGGTCAGGCCGGCGAATGGTGCCGGGTAGCGGTGCAGAGAATGAATCCGTCCAATGCTGAATCCCTCAAGGCTCAGGGCGACGTCGCCGAAACTGCGCTGTTGGTTGCTCGGGCCTACATGTGATGCTCCCTCGTCTCATCGGAATGGTTCATCTGGCGGCCCTTCCCGGCGCCCCGGGATACCGCGGTGGAATCGGCGAAGTCATCGCAGCGGCAGTGCGCGATGCGGAAACACTTCAGATTGCGGGCTTCGACGGTTTGATGATTGAGAACTACGGCGATGTGCCGTTCTTCGCCGAGAAAGTACCCAGTATCACGGTGTCCGCGATGACTGCCGCGGTGCAGGCCATCGCGGATGCCGTCGACATACCCTTCGGAGTCAATGTACTGCGGAACGACGGTGAGGCGGCAATGTCGATCGCGGCCGTTACCGGAGCGTCCTACATCCGGGTGAACGTTCTCTCGGGATCGATGCAGACGGATCAAGGACTCATTACGGGCAGGGCTGCAGACCTCGCCCGCCTGCGCCGTTCACTGGGCCTCGAGGTCGGGATACTGGCCGACGTATTTGTCAAACATGCCGTCCCCCCTTCGGGTCTCACCATAGAGCAGGCCGCCGCGGACACCTGGGAACGAGGTTTGGCGGACGCTCTGATCGTCTCGGGGCTGGGACCGGGGAAGAGCCCGACGCAGGTGACTTGCGCCGCGTTCACGTGGCTGTACCCGAGGCACATCTGCTGGTGGGTTCGGGGGCGCGGGTCGACAATGTGACGAAACTCCTCGAGACCGCCGGCGGCGTGATTGCCGGAACCGCGCTCAAGCAGGGGCACGTGACAACGGCTGCAGTCGATCTCGATCAGGCACGGGCCTTCATCGAAGCGGCCTCGTGAACTCGGAGCACACCCGCTACGAGTCCCTGGGGCGGATCGCGACGCTGACATTCGACCGTCCCGAAATCCGCAACGCAATCACGAGTCCAGAAATGCTCGAGGAAGTTGCCACGGCCATCCGTCACGCGGATGCAGACCCGGAGATCGGCATCCTGATCATCACCGGTGAGGGTTCTGCCTTCAGCGCCGGGGGCAATGTGAAGGACATGAGGGCAGGAGTCGGGCTTTTCGAAGGAACACCCGATGAGATATCCGAGAAATATCGCGCTTCAATCCAGCAGATCCCCCGCTTGATGCTGGCGACCGACGTCGTAACGATCGCCGCGGTGAACGGTCCTGCGGTCGGCGCCGGGTTTGACATCGCTCTGATGTGCGACATCCGAATCGGCTCGAGCGATGCTCGGTTCGCGCACACGTTCATCGACCTGGGAATCATCCCAGGAGACGGCGGCGCCTGGTTCCTTCCGCGGGTGGTTGGCTGGCAGCGGGCGGCCGAGCTGGCATTCACGGCTCGAATCGTGACGGCGGCAGGCGATCGACTGAAGACGGCCGGAGATATCCTCGATTATCGCGAGTTCTTCGTGGCCGACGACCAACTGGAGTATGACGAAAAGGCGGTCGGCAAACGGCTGAGGAAAGAAGGGG
>CBDTUP010000175.1:0-5850 GCA_965363685.1 uncultured bacterium
TACTGCACCCACGCCAGGCCCAAGTCGTATTGCTTGCCCCAGAATTCCTGGGGTTCCATGGACGGGTCGTAACCGTCGAGAAGTTCATCGAGCTTCTCGGTGACCAGCGCCTCCGCCTTGTCGGCGGCGATCGTATCGCTCATTTGGCGCTCCTCCATCGTGACGAGCCTTGGCCCGCCAGTTAGTGTACGTTCACAATAGTAGCTCGATGGGCCAGGAGGACGGCCATGGATATCCGAGATCGCTCCATCGTCATTACCGGCGGTGGCGCCGGAATCGGCGCCGCCATGGCTCGTAGATTCGCGGCAGAGGGCGCACGCGGTGTAACGGTCTCCGATATCGACGGGCAGGCGGCCCAGCAGGTCGCCGACGAAGTAGAAGGGTTGGCGGTTCAAGCTGATGTGGCGCACGAACCGGCCATCCGGGCGCTGGTTTCCGCGGCTGAGGAGGCATTCGGGCCTATCGATATCTTCTGCTCGAATGCCGGCATTGCGTCTGCAGGCGGGTTCGAGCTAGCCGACGATGACTGGACTAGAACGTGGGACGTCAATGTAATGGCCCATGTCTATGCGGCGCGCGCAGTGGTCCCAGGGATGCTCCAGAGAGGTGAGGGATATCTCATCAACACAGCCTCCGCCGCCGGACTCTTGACCAACATCGGCGCCGCTCCATACTCCGTCACCAAGCATGCTGCCGTCGCCTTCGCTGAGTGGCTATCAGTCACATACGGCGACGCCGGCTTGAAGGTGTCTGCCCTGTGTCCTCAGTTCGTCAATACATCGATGTTGGAGACGATGGCTTCTGACCCGGCCACCATGGCATGGGTCGGTCAGGCGACTATCGAACCCGTGGACGTAGCTCATGCTGTCATCGAGGGCATAGCCGCTGAGCGGTTCTTGATACTGCCGCATCCAGAGGTTCAGGAGTATTTCCTCCGCAAGGCCACCGACTACGACGGCTGGCTCGCGGGAATGCGACGGATTCAGGCCCGACTGAGCGGCGCGGCAACCAATCATCTGCAAACGTAGGCCTCAACGGAGCCAAAGGAGCACATCATGAGAACCAAGATCACGGAAATGTTCGGTGTCGAGCATCCCATCATTCAGGGTGGACTCATGTGGATTGCCAACGCCGACCTGACGGCGGCGGTCGCGAACGCCGGAGCCATGGGCTTCATGACCGCCCTCAGCTTCGCCGAGCCTGAAGACCTGCGGAAAGAGATACGCCGCTGTCGCGATATGACCGACAAGCCGTTCGGAATCAACCTCACCTTCCTCCCCTCCCTGCGTCAGCCCGACTATCCGGCCTACCTCCAGGTCTGTGCCGAAGAGGGCATAGAATTCATCGAGACGGCAGGACGCAATCCCGAGCCGTACATGTCTCACCTGAAGGCGGCGGGCATGAAGGTGATCCACAAGTGCACCTCTGTGCGCCACGCGCTGAAAGCACAGGCAATCGGATGCGACGCCGTGTCGATCGACGGCTTCGAGTGTGCAGGTCATCCGGGCGAAGACGACGTAACGTCGCTGATCCTCATCCCTGTGACGGCTGATGCACTCGAGATACCAATTGTGGCGTCGGGCGGATTTGGCGATGGTCGGGGCCTGGCAGCGGCGCTTGCACTTGGAGCGGACGGCATGAACATGGGAACGCGATTTGTCGCCACACAAGAGGCGCCTCTCCACGACAACCTGAAGCGGGCCATGGTCGACTACGGCGAGACGGACACCACACTGGTGATGCGTTCGCTCCGAAACACGGAGCGAGTCTTGCGCACCGAAACGGCCGAGAAGGTGATCGAGATCGAATCTACCGGCACCGCCACCATCGCCGACATCGCCCAATACGTCTCGGGCAAACGCGGCTACGAAGAGGTCCTCAAGAAGGGCAATGTGCAGGAGGGCGTTATGGCCGCCGGCCAGGTCATGGGACTGATCCACGACATCCCGACGGTCAAAGAACTGATCGACCGGATAATGGCTGAGGCCGAGGACATCATCACAACCCGCCTCGCCGGCCTCAACGCCTGAGCAAGAATCCTTCTTGCGTGAGTTCTTTCCGCTACTCGGGAGTGACTCACGCACGAACCGGTAAGCGAAGCGAACGAAAGGGACAGCGATGTTCAACCTGACTGGCAAAACTGCAATCGTGACCGGAGGCAACGGCGGCATCGGCCTGGGTTTCGCCAGAGGCCTTGCCAGGGCGGGCGCCAATGTCGCCATCTGGGGTCGCAATGCCGACAAGAACGAGGCGGCACGATCCGAACTCGCTGAACTCACGGACGTCCTCGCACTCCAATGCGACGTTGGTGACGAGGACGAGATCATTCACGCCTTCGCAGAAACGGTGGATAGGTTCGGCCGCGTCGATTCGGTGTTCGCCAATGCAGGTATCGGGGCCCGCAGCACCCGGTTTGCGGAGATGACGCTCGATGAGTGGAGAGGCATCTTCCGGGTCAACATGGAGGGAGTCTTCCTCACCTTCCGCACCGCGGTGCAACACATGATGGAGCACCAGCAGGGCGGGTCGCTCGTGGTCACCAGCAGCGGGTCGGCCTTTTTCGGCATGCCGCGGGGCGAGCACTACGCGGCAACGAAGGCCGGAGTCAACGCGGTGATCCGGGGTCTGGCAGTGGAGTACGGCAAGCACGGTATACGGGCAAATGCGATTACTCCCGGCTGGATCGATACGGACATGACGGCCCCACTCCTCGCCAACGAACGCTTTGAACGCGGTGTCCTCCCCCGCATCCCGATGAAGAGGTGGGGTCGTCCCGAGGACTTTGAAGGCATCGCCGTCTACCTCGCCAGTGACGCAAGTGCTTGGCACACAGGAGATGTGATCAACATCGACGGCGGCTACGCCGTCGCCTAGCCACAGAGGGTTACGGCCGAACCGTCATCCCCTACTCCGACCCGCTCCGTGGAAGGGGAGCAGCGAGAGCCCAACCGTCCTCGCCGGGGACACCACCCCCGGGGTCTGCCCACGGGCAGGCCCCGCCGGTCGTTAAGGGCGATTACCCGGCCGGTACTCGTCCTCCAGATTGGCCAGAATGTCCTCTTCCTCGAACCAGACGGGCCTCAGCCGACGATCTGCAAATACCGATGCTTGATCCGCGTAATGAGCCGATTCCGCATCCAGGACGGCAGACCCAAACTGGTGAATACCTTCTGAGGTGATCGATCCGTCCGAGTGGAATACCACAAAGAGCACATAGGCGTCACCTGCGATCCCCTCAAAACGACCGTCGATGCTGTCTCCATACACGGCGTGTAGAAGATCAGGCCCACCACCAATTCCAATGTCGAGGTCACCGCGCACCAAACGGTTGACTTCAGACCATCGGACGGATAGCTGTCCATGGCGGTCCTGGAGTGCTGCGATCGCCGATCGAAGCGCTTCCTCCAATACCTGATCGGTTACTTCCAGTGCTGAACCCATCTGAGAAGCGTTGAAATCGACTTCGGCTTCCAGCAACTCGGACAAAAGCATGACCACCAGACCGGTGACAGGATCATCCGGGTCGGCGACCCGGTCCCACGATGCCAACAGATCGATTGCCGGGGCAAGATCGGCCGGCCATTCATCGTTCACCACTCGATCGACGAGTTGAGCAGGCAGCGAGTCCTCGTGGTAAGTCATATCCCATTTGATGGCCTTGAGCTCGTCGAGAGTGATCGAGTCATCTGCACCGAACAACTCCAATGATCTGAGCGAACGGTTCGTCTCTTGGTCTTCGACGCCCATGAAATCTGGGAACTCCTGCGGATCGAGTCTCTCGGGACCGGCCGTGAAAGGGGTCGAGTTCGAGCTCTGAACAAACCCGCCCGCCGGGTCAACGACCCAGGGCAGATCCTCCAGCGGCACATAGCCTTCCCACAGGGTCGCACGTGTGTCACCCGGCACGTACCCGCTCCAGTCGAACTTCGGATCCCGGTCCGGGAACAATCCGTGATAGAGGTAGGCAATCTTCCCTGTCTTGTCGGCGTACCCAACGCTGAATGACGGCAGCCCGTCCTGACGCGCCAGCGCCGATTCCCACTCCTCGAAGGTCGTGGCCTTGTTCATCGCGAGGAGTTGCTCTACAAGGCCGGTCTCACCGATGCCCGCATACCGGATCGCATACGTGCCGTGGTCTTGTCGGACCACGGGACCATAGATGGACCACAACACCTCACGCGTAACCGTCCAGCGAAGGCGTCCGGATAGCCTGACCTCTATCGGCGCTTCATCTACTTCAAGAGTTAGCCACTCCCCATCGACCCTATACCGATCGGGATTGTCCGGGTCAATGTCCAATTCATACACATCGATGAGGTCCGGGTCGTTGACAGTGAACGACCATGCGAGGTCCCGATTGTGCCCCAACGCCAGAACCGGCATACCTGGGAACAGCGCCCCGGTCATGTCCCACCCTTCTTCGCTTCTCACATGCGCCTCGTACCACGCCACCGGACCAAACCAGGGTTGGTGGGAGTTGGAAACGAGCATCGTCTCACCGTTTTCGCTCCGGTTGGGAGACACCGCGAACACGTTCGACCCGTAGCGGACCGCCGGCATACCGGCCGCCGACAGATCCGGACGATCTTCCTCGAACAGCGCTCCAATAGTGCCCTCGAGTCCGAAGAAGAGAGGCACTTTCTGGGTGAAAGCCGCCACTACATCCATCCCCGTCAGGGGGAACAAACCGACCAGCGACGCCTCCGGGTGGAGTTCGGCGTAGTGATTGACTCCATCGGCATAGGCCTCGCACAGTGCACGGGTCTCAGGGGCAAGCAATGGCCAACCCTCCGCCACCGTTTCCGGAATCCGAAGAAGATGCACGAAGTAGTCGACAGGGGCGGACCCGACTCCGTAGACGGAGGCAAGTCGACCGCGGGCGGCGAGGAAAGTCTGCTGAATGGTGAGGAAGTCATCCTCGGCGTGAGCGAAAGCGAGTCCGTAGGCGGCGTCGGCGTCGGTCGCTCCCCAGATGTGCGGAATACCGAAGGTGTCCCGGCGGATCATGGTGTCGTAGGTCCCGGGCGGCGGTGCGATTCCTTCGACCTCATCGGCGGCCGATTCGGGCCAGAACATCCAAGTAGCGCCCAGCGCCAACGCGAAGGTCAATCCGAGCATCAATTTCTTCCATCGAGCCATGAGCGGAACGGTATCAGGTAGCCGGGACGAATCCGCACCCGTGGCGAGACAGCAGGACCGTACGCAGGATCTCAAGAGACGGAGACTCGGCCCGCAGTTCCATCTGTTCCTCAGCGCTATCCCCTCATCGCCATTCCGCCCGCTCGACCTACACTCGGCTCATGCGTCCCACTGCTACTCAACTCGACTTCCTCACCGAGTCTCACCTCGGCACACTGGCCACCATCCGATCCGACGGAACTCCGCACGTCGTCGCCATCGCATTCACGTACCTGCCGGAAGACGGGACGGTGCAGATCATCACGAAGGACGGATCGGTGAAGGTACAAAATCTGGAGAAGTCACCTCGTGCCGCGGTCAGTCAAGTCGACGGCAGGCGATGGCTGACTCTGGAGGGTCCGGCAGTGGTTCACCGTGATCCGGCATCAATAGCGAAAGCGGTCGATGCGTTCTCCTCCCGGTACCGAATTCCGCGCGAGAACCCTGACCGAGTTGCCATTGAGATCACCGTCGATCGGGTGCTGGGAAGCGCCTGATTCCATTGCCGAGCGACGGGGCTACCGCTCCCCTATGCCGATTCGAACCACCACTGGAGTCTGCGGAAACCCTCCTCAATGCCCACCTCCGGGTTCCACCTCAACGCCGCCCGGGTTTCTCGCTGGTCGAACCAATGCGCAGTTCCGAGTTGCTCGGCCAGGAATTGTGTAATCG
>CBDTUP010000176.1:0-5846 GCA_965363685.1 uncultured bacterium
CTCCGGCTCGTCCCCTGGGACCCCGAGGCGCCGTACGAGCGATTGGGGCTGGAAGAGCGCACCACGTCCGTGCTCGGCGTGCGCGTCCCGTACGTGACGATCCCCCTCGTGCCGGGCAAGAACGTGTCCGTGCTGGCGGAGGTCGTGGTTGGAGCGCCCGTGATCCGGGCCTACGGCATCGAGGACCGTATTCAGAAACGGCTCGGCTCCGCCATCGAGGATCATCGCAGCTCCGGGGTCCGAGCAGGGATCCTGTCATCGTCATTCTCCGCTGCAGGTGAACTGTTATCGGCGATGGTCGTGGCAGCAGTCTTGGTCGTCGGCACGGCGCTCGCCGTCGGTGGCTCGGTGTCGGTCGGCACCGTGGTGGCCTTCCTGTTCCTGGTGCAGTTGTTCGTCCAGCCCGTCCAAATGCTGGGTGAGGCGGTCAATGAGGCGCAGACGGCAGTGGCCGGATGGCGCAGGGTGCTCGACGTGCTCGATATCGCTCCGGATGTGGCCGATCCGGGAGCAGAGGGCGTGGACCTCCCGTCGGTTCCCCTGGGTGTTGAGTTCGAGGGTGTCTCGTTCCGCTATCCACGCCCGGGCGAGATCGCCAGGGAAGCCAGCGGCCCGCCGGTGCTGATCGACATAGAGACCACGATTCAGCCGAGAAGCAGGATCGCGGTGGTCGGAGAAACCGGTTCCGGCAAGACGACCTTCGCCAAGCTTCTGACTCGGTTGATGGATCCGGCCGAGGGTCGGGTCCTGATGGGCGGAATCGATCTTCGGACGGTGCGTTTCCGTTCGCTCCGGGATCGGGTGGTCATGGTGCCCCAGGAGGGCATGCTTTTCAGCGGCACGATCGCCGACAACGTCAGGATGGGTCGCCCGGAAGCTACGGACGACGAGTTGCAGGCGGCGTTCGAACGGCTGGGCTTGCGTGACTGGCTCGGTGAACTGGGTGCAGGTCTGTCAACCCCGGTCGGTGAGCGGGGTGGGGCGCTGTCTGTGGGGGAGCGCCAGCTGGTGACTCTGGTGCGTGCCGCCATCGCCGATCCGGATCTCCTGGTGCTGGACGAGGCGACGTCGGCGGTGGATCCTGCAACCGAAGTTCGTATCAACCGAGCGCTGTCCGAGCTGACGACCGGGCGAACGGTGGTCACTATCGCTCACCGCCTTTCGACTGCCGAGTCGGCCGATCGGGTTCTCGTCTTCGACCAGGGGCGAATCGTGCAAGACGGCTCGCATGAGGAACTCGTTGCCGAGGGCGGAATCTACGGCCGCCTCTTCGAAAGCTGGCAACGCGGCACGACCAGTTGAGTCCGACGGTCTTGGGTAGTCGCAGGTAGGTAGCGGTTGGCGGCTACTGCCGTACAACCTCAGGTCGTTGTCTGGCTCAAGGGCGTGAGTGCAAACACGGGGATCGGCTGTTTGAACCGCTTGCGGTACTCGGCATACCCGGATAGATCTCGATGGCGGCGGCGAACACCTCTTCGGCCTCTCGACCGACGACCTCTGTTGCCGCGACGCCACGGGTTTTGTTCCCAAAGGCGACGATGGCTTCGGGATGGGTTCGAAGGTTGTATGTCCACGGTGGAATGACCCCGAGCCCATAGTTGGCCCCGACGATGGCAAGGTCATCACCGAAGGGGATCGCCGTCAGCGGGTTGGTTCGCGGCAGGCCCGAGCGAGCACCGGTTGTGGTCAGCATGATGATTGGGAATCCGCCCAGCAATCCGGCCACCGTGGTTTTCCCTTTGGTGAGACGGTATGCCAGGCGATCCAGTGGTCTCAGCGTCCGTGCAAGCACCTTGGTGCCGGCTCGAGTCGAACCAAACCTCTGTACGCGACGTCGCAGCGACCCTGCGTGTGGGATCGAGAAACCGAGATCGGTCTGTAGACCCATGATCACACCTCAGGGTTCGAGTGTATCCAGAGTCTTTAGGCAGTGATGGGTATCGCCAAGCGGCGTAATACTCTCCAAGAACGTCAACGGGCCAGCGAGATCTCGACGAGGGTATCCGAATAGGCGACGCCGCCGCCCCAATCGGTCAGCGTATCGCTGGTCAGCGAATTGGCGGTGGCTGGCTCGCCGTGGTCGTCGCCCCACCAACCGAACGGGATCGCAGCCACTCCTGGTCGGAGTCGATCGCTGATCCTGGCCGGAAGAGTGAGCTTGGCTCGGTCGTTCCACACCTGGACCCGATCGCCATCGGTGAGTCCGCGGGCTGCAGCATCGACCCGATCCATCTCCACGAAGGGGCCGCCTTCGCGGGGGCCGTGCTTGGGCAGATGGCTGTAGGAAGTGTTCAGGAAGCGCGTGTGGTGCTTGGGGGTCAGCAACGACAGGGGATATTTCTTCGCAAGCGATCCGTTCGGCCCCTCTTCGGGTGCCCGGTAGGTCGGCAATGGATCCAATCCCTGATCTTCGAGGGAGGTCGAGTACAGCTCGGCCTTCCCGGACGATGTCCCGAAACCGCCTTCGGCGTAGGGAAGCAAGGGGGATGGAACGTCGGCACGGATCATGCCCTCTCGCCGTAGGTCATCAATGCTCACACCTATCAACGTCGATTCGATGAGGCTCATGTCAGACTCGAACAACTTCGGGTCGTGGAAGCCCATGGCCGCTGCCAGCCGCCTCCAGAGTTCGGTGTTGGGAACCGACTCACCGACGGGATCTATAGCGGGTTCGTTCCACCCGAGGTAGACGTGGCCCCAGGCGGTCACCAGGTCGACATGTTCCAATTGGGTGGTTGCGGGGAAGATCACGTCGGCGTACCGAGCCGTGTCGGTCATGAACTGTTCGCTCACCACGGTGAACAGATCTTCTCGTTCGAGCCCTCGTCTGATCAGGTCTGCGTTCGGAACCGTCACCGCCGGGTTTCCGTTCCAGACGAACAATGCTTTCACCGGGGGAGCCATCGAAGGATCGGTGAGCGCACGGCCCAGGTGGTTCATGTTGATTTCCCGGGTTGACGGTCCGCCCTCGTCGGGATCGAATACTGAGTCATCGACGTTGGCTGCCGCCCACGAGTGCGTACTCTTCGAAAGTCCGCCGCCGAGGATCCGCCAGGATCCGGTCAGCACCGGCAGGCAACTCAGGGCACGGAAGAACATCGCCCCGTTCTCGTGGTGTTCGGCACCGATCAGCGTACGAATGTGAGCGGGCCGGGCAGATCCGTATTGCCGGGCCAGTTGCTCGATTGTCTCCGATTCGAGGCCGCACTCGGTGGCTGCACGTTCCGGCGTCCAATCCGCCACGTGATCGCGCAGTGCTTCGAATCCAAGCGAGTAGGCGTCAATGTATTCCTGATCGAGAAGACCATCGCGGATGAGTACGTGCATCATCGCCAGCATCAGCGCGACGTCCGTGCCGGGGAGAGGCTGAATGTGACGGTCGGCTGCGGCGGCCGTCGAAGTGCGGAGCGGATCGATGGCGACGATCTCCGCCCCATTCTGCCGGGCCTCCTCGATGAACGGCCACAGATGCCGGTTGGTGAGCTTTGTGTTGGTTCCCCAGAGCAACACGAACTTGGCGTGCCGCACGTCCATAGGGTCGGCCGCATGAGCCGTCCCATAGGTTGCCGCGGTTCCATCGCTGGCGGTTCCGCCGCAGAGCGAACCCGTCAGTCTGGATGCTCCCAGTTCGGCGAACAGGCGCCGATCAAGAGAGCTCATCTGGATGAGCCCCTGGGTACCGGCATCCCACCAGGGGAGTACGGCCTCGCCGCCCAGGGTTTCGACGACGGAGCCGACACGCTGGGCTACGACCGCGAGAGCCTCGTCCCAGCTCGCTCTCTTGAACCGGCCCGACCCTTTCGGCCCGTTCCTGACCAAAGGAGTGAGAAGCCGATCCGGGCTGTACACACGGTCGATGAAATGGTTGACCTTGGGGCACAGTTCGCCCAGCGAGAACGGGTGATCGGGATTACCCCGCAACTTCACGGCTACGCCGTCTTCAACCGTGGCAATCCATCCGCAGGAGTCGGGGCAATCGTGATGGCAGGTTCCAAGAACCGATTTGGTCGTCATGATCCGGATTGTACGACCTATTGGCTATCGAGCCCGTTCGTTCAGTACATCCAGGACCTCTCCCAACGGGATGCCCCGTTCGGCCAGCAACACCAGGAGGTGGTAGATCAGATCTCCCGCCTCTTCTGCAACGCGCCGGTTGTCGGCCGTCCCGGTGGAGTGATCCTTGGCCGCCATCAAAACCTCGCCGGCCTCCTCGAGCACTTTGCGTCCGACCAGGTCGACTCCACCGTCCATCAATGTGGCGGTATATGAACCTTCCGGCCGCTCGGTCTTTTCGCTCCTTGATCGTCTGCCATAGGTGGTCGAGCGAGAAGGGGATTTCCCCACCTGCAGCCGGTGCGCGTTCTCCCCCCGCCTTTGGTGGGGGGAGTGCCGAGTCTTCGAGGCGAGGGGGGTCCCACTCGCGACCCGCCACCCGCGACCCGCGACTCGCATCGAAACAACTCACCTCTCCCGTGTGACAGGTAGGCCCATCGGGGTGAGCGAGAATCAGCAGCGCATCTTCGTCACAGTCGAGCGACATGCTCACGAATCGGAGGGTATTGCCGCTGGTCTCGCCCTTCTTCCAAATCTCATCTCGCGACCGGCTCCAGAAGTGAACGAAGCCGGTTTCTCGGGTGAGCCTGATTGCCTCTTCGTTTAGATAGCCGAGCATCAGAACCCGTCCCGTCCCGGCATCCTGAACGATGCCCGCGACAAGTGACCCGCCACTCGCGACTCGCGACTCGCGACTCATCGCACCCTCCTCACCGGCACCCCGGCTGCTTCCAGTCCGGCCTTTACTGCGTCGATTTCGATCTCCTTGCGATGGAAGATCGAGGCGGCCAGAACGGCGTCGGCTCGCCCTTCGGTTACGGCGGCCACACAGTGGGCGATGGTCCCGGCACCACCGGAAGCGATGATCGGGACGTCTACCGCTCTCCCGGCCGCCCGCAGCAGTTCCGTGTCGAATCCGTCCTTGGTTCCATCGCGATCCATCGACGTCAAGAGGATCTCGCCGGCGCCCAGCCGTACCCCTTGGGAGATCCATTCAATGGCATCGAGGGCGGTCGGCGTTCGGCCGCCGTGGGTATACACCTGCCAGGACGACCCGGTTCGCTTGGCATCGACTGCGAGAACGACGCATTGTCGCCCGAACTGCTCGGCACATTCGCTGATCAACTCGGGGCGCTCAACCGCCGCCGTATTGACGGATACCTTGTCGGCTCCGGCGCGCAACACCGCACGCATGTCTTCAACCGTTCGCACGCCACCGCCGACGGTCAGTGGTACGAACACCTCGGAAGCGGTCCTGTGCACGACGTCGAGGAAGATGTCGCGGTCGTCGGAGGAAGCGGTGATGTCGAGATAGACGATCTCATCTGCGCCCTCGGCCGCGTACCTGGCGGCCAGTTCAACAGGGTCCCCCTCGTCCACGAGGTCGACGAAATTGACGCCCTTGACGACTCGCCCGTGATCAACATCGAGACAAGGAATGATCCGGCTACGCAGCATCGGCAGCCTCCCTGCACTCATCAACGAAGTTGGACAGTACGCGCAGGCCGTCCGATCCGCTGCGCTCAGGGTGGAACTGCACTCCAACCCGACGACCTGCGCGTGCAATCGCCACGAATGGCCGCCCGTAGATCGCCCGTGCCACGACCACAGATTCGTCGGTCGGGGCCGGGGCATAAGAGTGGACGAAGTAGAAGGGAGCCCCGTCGTCGATGCCTGCCAATAGGGGATCCGCTCGGACCAGTTCGAGATCGTTCCAGCCTATGTGGGGGAGCTTGGGAGCTTCCGCGAGTCTTTCAACGCGACCAGCGATCAATCCCAGGCACTCGGCGCCG
>CBDTUP010000177.1:0-5775 GCA_965363685.1 uncultured bacterium
AACCGGGGCGGGTAAGAGCACCCAGATTCCCAAGCTGTGCCTGGAGCTCGGTCGAGGCGTTGACGGCTACATCGGGCACACGCAGCCTCGGCGGATTGCCGCTCGATCCATTGCCGATCGAGTTGCGGAGGAAATCGGAACGACCGTCGGTGGAACTGTCGGTTACGCAGTCCGGTTCTCGGACAAGGTAGGCGATACCACTCTCGTCAAAGTGATGACGGACGGCCTCCTCCTGGCAGAGATACACCGGGATCGCCGACTGCTGGCCTACGACACGATCATCATCGACGAAGCCCATGAGCGAAGTCTCAATGTCGACTTCCTCCTCGGCTTCCTCAAGTCCCTGCTTCCAAAGCGCCCCGATCTCAAGTTGATCATCACATCTGCCACCATCGACACCGAGAGATTCGCCGCACATTTTGACAACGCTCCCATCATCGAGGTTTCGGGCCGCAGCTACCCGGTGGAGGTCCGATACCGACCGCTCGACGACCCCGAGCTTTCCGAGCCGCGGGATCAGACACAGGGAATCTGCGATGCGGTTGAGGAGCTGTTCACGGAGGGCTCCGGTGACATCCTTGCATTCTGTTCCGGGGAGCGGGAAATCCGCGACGCCGCCCGTGCCCTGACCGAGCTGCGATTGCCTCACACCGAGATCTTGCCGCTGTATGCCAGATTGTCGGCGTCCGAGCAGCAGCGAGTATTCCGACCGCACACGGGGCGACGGATTGTGCTGGCCACGAACGTGGCGGAAACGTCACTAACCGTTCCCGGCATCAGGTACGTCATCGACCCCGGAACGGCGCGCATCTCCCGATACGGCCGTCGCACCAAAGTCCAGCGCCTCCCCATCGAACCGATCTCCCAGGCGTCCGCCAACCAGCGTTCGGGTCGATGCGGCCGGCTCGGCCCGGGCATCTGCATCAGGTTGTACGACCGGACCGATTTCGAGAATCGCCCCGAGTTCACTGAACCGGAGATTCTGCGGACGAATCTGGCCGCGGTGATACTGCAAATGAACAGCCTCGGTCTCGGTGATATCGAATCATTCCCGTTTCTCGATCCACCCGACCGTCGAAGTGTGCGCGACGGCGTCGCGCTACTTGAGGAACTGGGAGCCGTCGATCCCACGCATGAAGGGACCGGTCGCTGGTTGACGAAGCTCGGACGCCGGCTGGTGAAGCTTCCGGTCGATCTCCGTTTAGCCCGGATGATCATCGAGGCCGACCGTCACGGCTGTCTCCGGGAAGTGCTGATCATTGCTTCGGGTCTGGCGATTCAGGACCCACGGGAGCGCCCGGCGGAGAAGGAACAGCAGGCCGATCAGTTTCATGCCCGCTTTCGGAGCCCGACCTCCGACATTCTGAGCTGGCTACACCTCTGGGACTACCTGAATACTGAGCGCCGAACCAGAACGTCAGGCCAGTTCCGCCGCCTCTGCCGGGACGAATACCTCCACTATCGCCGAATCCGGGAATGGCAGGACGTCCACGCCCAGCTACGCGAGGTGGCGGGCGAACTCGGGCTCCATCGCAATCCGGATTCGGCCGACCCAGACGCGATACACCGCTCCGTCCTAGCCGGGCTGCTCTCCCACGTAGGTATGAAGGATCCGGATAGCTTCGAGTACCGAGGAGCGCGGGGAGCGAGGTTCGCCATCAACCCGGGATCCTCACTCTTCAAGGGATCTCCTGAGTGGGTGATGGCCTCCGAGCTCGTCGAGACAACCCGCCTGTGGGCGCGGGGGGTAGCTGCAATCGATCCCGAATGGGTCGAGAGCGCCGGCGCTCATCTGGTCAAACGAAGCCACTCGGACCCGTGGTGGGATCGCAAAAAGGGTGCCGCAATCGCAAACGAAACAGTCACAATCTTCGGCCTGCCACTTCACACCGACCGCACCGTTCTGTACGGACGGGTGGATCCGGCTGCCGCCAGGGAACTCTTCATACTCAACGCGCTGGTGGCCGGAGACTGGGACGGCACCCACGATTTCGTCGAACGGAACCGGTCGGCAGTCCAGACGGTGCTTGGAATGGAGGCGCGATCCCGCCGGACCGACCTCCTGGTCGACGACCGCGTGATCTACGAGTTCTTCGATGCGAGGGTCCCGCACGATGTCATCTCCACCAGGCACTTCGATGCCTGGTGGCGACGAACACGACCCAAGCAGCCGCACCTACTCGACCTCTCCGTCGACGACCTGATCGACCCTGATGCCGATTCGATTGACGACTCTGCCTACCCGGAAGTCTGGACGTATGGCGACATCGAGGTGCCGCTCGGATACGAGTTCGATATCAACAGTCCTACCGACGGCGTAACGGTGGTGGTCCCTTTCGCCAACCTCGATCGGCTCGACGCCTCCGTCTTCGAGTGGCACATCCCCGGACTCAGGGAAGAGTTGGTGATCGCGCTCATCCGCTCACTTCCCAAGAGATTCCGCCGTCGATTCACCCCGATTCCGGAAACTGCGCGCCGGCTGCTCGCTGGAGGTATGCCGGCAGGTATCGGCCTGACCGCCTACCTGCGCAGGGAGCTCTCCCGCTCCCTCGGCGATCCGATTCCGCCGGACGCTTTCGATCTCGACTCGCTTCCTCCCCATCTGCGACCTTGGTTTCAGGTAGTCGCCGCCGATGGAGCGGTCATGGCCGAGGGGCGAGACCTGAGGATTCTGAAGGACACCCTGAGAGAGGCGGGCAGATCCAAAACGGCAGAAGCGCGACACCCCATCGAGGTTTCAGATCTCACACAGTGGAGCATCGGCGACCTGCCCCGGTCGATCGAGATAGCAGGCGTAGACCACGCCGTGACCGCCTATCCGGCCCTGATGGACGACGGAGATACCGTGAGTGTGCGACTACTGGCTACTCCCGAAGAGCAGGCAGATGCTATGTGGAATGGAACCCGGCGACTGCTATTGCTGAATCTCCCATCAGGTGCCGAGCTCCTCCAGAATCAGCTCACCAGGGAGGCTGGGTTGGCGATCGCAGCCGGTCCACACTCCGGCAAACAGGAGTGGGCCGAGGATTGCCTGCTAGCTGCAATCGACGAAGTCATGGTCGAAGCAGGTGGCCTTGCCTGGACCGCTACTGAGTTCGACCGACTCCTGGCCCTCGCAAAGGATGAAGTGTACGAGACGCTCATCACGGCGGCAGAGCGCAGCCTGAGAGTCATGTGGCTTCTCAGCGAATTGCGCAGCTCACTCGATTCGGCATCCGGCACTCACCCAGACGCGGTGGCCGATATGCGCAACCAGATTAGGCGCATGATCTATCCGGGTTTCATCGCAGCCATGGGAGTCGACCGGCTGGTACACCTGGAGCGATACTTCGCGGCGATAGCGCGCCGCCTGGAGCGTCTGCCGGACGAACCGCAGCGCGACGCGGAACGAATGCTGTTGGTTCAAACCCTGGAGGCCGAACACGATCATCTACAGGAGGTACTGCCGCCTTCTCCGGCATCGACCGAAATCTCCTGGATGCTTCAGGAGCTGAGAGTCAGCCTGTTTGCCCAGGCTCTCGGCACAGACGGCAAGGTGAGCGAGAAGCGAATCCGCAGCGCTCTCCGTGACTTCGCCATGCGCGGCTGAAAATCGCCGCGCAGGAACCCGCCGACCGCGACCATCCTGTCGCCGTCACCTATCCCCGCGTACCGTACGCCTCCACGAGGCGTTGATCCGAGGCGATGAGCCGGCGAGCGAGTTGCTCAATCACCGCCATCGCCACTTCCGGGTACCGCTTGATGATTGGAGCGAAGTCCCATGCCGTCAACTGCAACACCGTCGTTTCGCTCATAGCGACGACATCGGCCGAGCGCGGCAGGTCTGGAACCAGTAACGCCATCTCGCCGAAGTTCTCACCCGGACCAAGGTTGGCGATCGTATGTCCTTCGCGGCGGACCTCGACCTTGCCATCGAGAATCACATACATCGCGAGCGGATGATCCTTGCCTTCGATGGTCAACCTCGTCTCGGCCGGCACCGTCCTGCAGGTGGCGATCTGTGCGAGCCAGGCGATGTGCTCATCATCCAACGTGGCGAACAACGGCGATTCACGAAGAGCCGTGCGTGCATCCATGTAGACACTCCTGTCCTCCCAACCGAGCCTACCCGCGGAGCCAATACCGATGGCGAGATCCCGTCGGTATGAAGAGAGTCAACGATCTAGGACGACCTCGATCATCGGTGCGGTTGCAACGAGATCCTCGAGTTGGGCCATCGATGAGTACCAGGAGGTCTCGGGTTGGGTGAACACGGCTCTCCGAAATGCCGGATCAGAGATCGGAAGTGCGGTGGCCTCGAGATCGTGCCCGTCGACATGCACGACGATCGCGGGATTCGAGAGCACATTGGCGTACCAGTCACGCGGTCCGGGTGTTCCGGTGATCACGAACCGGCCATCGACGCGAAACCACCAGATCTCGATGCGCCGAGTCTCACCGGAAGTTCGGCCCACGGTGGTCAGGTCGATCGTTGTGTGGGCGGCGAGTGCATCGAGGTCAAAACCTCCTCCCGCTTGATCCGTCAGAACAGCCTCGGGTTCAGTGTGTATGTCCCGGTGATACTGGCCCGATCCAGCACGTGGCCTTCAATTGCAGCGAGGACATCAGGCCCTGAAAACAAACCGTCAACCGGGCAACGCTCGAAATCCACCGCATAGAGAGTGAACACATAGTGGTGAATCAACGAGTCGTTCCACGGCGGGCAGGGACCGTCGTATCCGTGGTAGCGACCGCCCATCTCGGGATCGCCGTCGAACCATTGCGTGTAGTTGTTGAAGCCGGAGCGAGTGCCGAACGGTCCCTCCGACTCCTTGCCCTTGGGAGTCACTCCTTTCGAGAACGCACCCTTGCCAAAGCATCCAAGCTCGGGCGGCAGATCGACGAGTACCCAGTGATAGAAGTCGACACGCGGCAGATCGGACGGAACCTCCCGCCCCTCCTGGTTGACATCATCGGGCTGGGACGGGACGTCCGGATCGTGACAGATGAGGACGAGTGACTGGGTCTCGGTGGGCAGATCGTCCCACTCGAAAGCCGGATTTCGATTCCCGCCAAAGGTGGCGTGTTCCTCCTCGTCCGGCACACAGAAGGCGTAATCCCCCGGAATTACCTGACCGTCAGAGAAGCTTGGACTGTTGAACTGCATGCATCCTCCTTCCGTCGCCGAGCCTAGCCACACGGCCACCTCGATTGCCCTGCGACCAGGTTCCAACATGGAGGTCATGGATTGGCTCCTAGAAGGCAACCCGTCGATCCGGTGGCAAACCGGCAATGACCTGCTCCACTGGCCGACCGAGGCTGACAGCTCTGGTTTCCTCCCCTCGGAGCGAAGCGAGGAATGTGGAAGGAGGCCTGCCGGCATAGCCGGCAGGTGGGAGTTCCCTCGGAACTCCTGCCCATCTGGCTTCCTCTCCCGCTTGCGGGGGGAGGTGGCGTGCCGGCTTCGCCGGCACGTGTGAGTTGCTACGCAACTCAAGCCCATTCGCGTTCCTCTCCCGCTTCCGGGTCAACATGGCGAAACGTGTGAGTTGCTACGCAACTCAAGCCCTTTCGCGTTTCTCCCCCACGACTGTGGGGGAGATGCCGCCGCTTCGGCGGCAGGAGGGGGCCTGCCGGCATAGCCGGCAGGTTGGAGTTCCTTCGGAACTCCTGCCTTGCCCAGTGCCGGTACGAAGCCAACGGCCAATGGCTAATGGCCTTCTGATATTTCTTCAGTTTTCTTCCGTAAACAGCCGTTTCCGGTGCTTTTCTGTCACACCCGGGTCGTATCTTGTC
>CBDTUP010000178.1:0-5772 GCA_965363685.1 uncultured bacterium
ATCAGGTCGGCGGGTTCGATGTCGGCTTCGATGAGTCGCACCTCGAGCGAACTGCCCTCTTCGACGATCTCGGTCGTAGCCGGAATCCGTATGAAGCCGTCGGCCCGGGCGAATGCGGTGACACTGCCCGATCCCGCTCCGAGCGGGTAGGCGGCCAGACCGTCCGGGCCATCCACGAGATCCACGAGTGAGTATTCGGTCCGCCCCGGTACGGAGTTGATCCGCATGGGAGCGGATGCCTTCACAACTTTGACGGTGCTGGAGCCGACACCGGACAACCGTCCCAGAAGAGGCGCCACGAACTCATGAAACGTGAAGATCGCCGATGTCGGGAAACCCGGGAGAACCACGACCGGAACCTCACCCACCACCGAGAGGAGAATCGGCTTCCCTGGTTTGAGCGCCACGCCGTGTACAACGATGCCCGGAGATTCAGGAGCCCGGCCGGCAAGGCGAGCAGTCACCGCTGCGTTCAGATCGCCCTCGCCCTTTGAGGTACCGCCAGACATCAATACAACGTCGGCCCGGTCGGGTCCTTCGATCAAGGGAAGCAGAACCTCCTCCAGCGCGCTCTCATCATCGGCGACAACGCCACAGGCGATTGGCTCGCACCCGAGTTCGGCGATCGAGTCGAGGAGGATCCGCTGATTCGAGTCATATACCTGGCCGACCGCCAGCGGATTGCCGGGAGCGACGATCTCATCGCCGGTCGACACGACCGCCACTCTGGGCCGCCGGAACACCTCAACATTGTCGACGCCCACCGAGGCAATCACACCGGTTTCCCTGGCCGTCAGCCGGACGCCGCGCCTGATGATCACTTCACCTCGACCCACATCCGAACCGGCGAAACTTATGTTGCCGCCCGGCACGGACGCCCGGCTAACGCGGATGCCGTCCGGGCAGGGTTCCGTGTGCTCGATCATCACCACTGCATCGGCCCCCCGGGGGATCACGCCGCCGGTGGCGATGGGCATGGCGAAACCGGCCTTCAACTCGAAGCCGGCGGGAGGAGCCTGTCCGGCCGCGAGTCCGACATCTGTGACCGCGAGTATCAGCGGTTCGAGTTCCTCCGCCCCAAATGTATCCGCAGCCCGCACTGCGAATCCGTCCATGTTGCTGCGGTCGAACCCCGGAACATCCACCCTCGCCACAACATCGGCGGCCAGCACCCGATCGTGAGCGTCGGAAAGCACCACGTTTTGGTGCTGCGGCTGAAGATGGGCGCACGCCTCATCGAAACGCGCATGGGCGATCGCCTCGTCGACGACGTCGAGGAACTGACGCTGCCTCACGAGCGCGCCGGGTCCTCATAGAGGTGAACCTCTACCTCGGCGCCTTCGCCGAATCCCTCCAGTCCGGCGGGGACCACCACGAAGCCGGAGGCGCTCGTGACTGAAGACAACACGGACGCCCCGGAGATTGCCAGAGGCTCCACCATTCCGTCCCCGACGACGACGCGGGCGTAGTCGGTTCGCCCGATTTGTGAGACGAGGCGCGTGCGGAGCGGCAGCCGGACCTTCCGGTATGGCCATTCCTCAGTCAGGCCGCCGAGCCGGCGAATGACCGGGCCGGCAAAGAAGTCGTAGGCCACCAGACATGAAACCGGGTTGCCGGGAAGTATCAGCACCGGCGCACGGCCGATTCGGCCGACTCCGGTTGGCGAGGATGGGCGCATCGTCACACCGTGGATCAGAAGCTCGCCCAGTTCGGCTACCAGCAACGGCACGCGGTCCTCAGAACCGACCGAGGCGGCACCTGCGGTAACGATGACGTCGGCCTCCGAGTCCTGCAGTGCCGTGCGCATGGCCGACTCATCGTCGGGTAGTCGCCGGACCTCCGGCAAACCTCCGTCCCTTCGTACGAGTGCCGCCAGCATGGGCGAATTGCTGTCGACGATCCGATTGCCCGAGGGGACCGCGCCCGGCGGGAGGAGCTCATCTCCCGACACAATCACACGCACCACGGGTCGACGAACAACCCTTGGCGAGTGCCCGATCGAAGACAGCAGACCGACATCAGGAGGAAGGAGCCGTCTGCCGGCCTCGAGAACGGTCGCACCGACCTCAACGTCTTCGCCGACCCTGCCGATGTTCTTCCCTTCCGCCACCGGCGCCAAAGCTTCTACAACTCCGCCTGCCTCGCGCGCGTCTTCTGCCCGCAGCACCGCATCCGCTCCATCGGGAACCGGCGCACCGGTCATTATCCGAGCCGCGCTGCCGGACGGAATGGCGCCCCCTGAGTCCGTGCCCGGCATCGAAGCTCCGAGCAACTTCAACGGCAACGGGTTGTAGGCGGTGGCGCCGTAGCTGTCGGCCGCATGCAGCGCGTAGCCGTCCATGGTCGCTCGCCGGAACCCGGGTACATTGACCATACTGACCACGGCTTCGGCCAGGACCCGACCCACACAGTCATCGATCCCGACGTCCTCAGGTGGGAGCTGCCTCACACCTTCGAGTGCCGCTTCCAGGGTTTCCTCGACGGTCGACCGATTCCGAAACCCGCGCATTCGGACATCGTCAGCTCCGCCCGACACAGCGATCAACAAGGAGATCACTTGAGATGATCCAACGCTGGTTTCATTCAATCGATCTCGGTCGAGTTCCTCGTCATCGAGGATCACGAGCAGATGAGGATGAAGATCTCCATCGTCGTCGAAGAAACGGATTCGTAACGAAGGATGGAGCACGACCGCCTGAGTCAGGGCCTCCCCGACGCGGGTGGCCTCGACTTCGACGGTTCGTTGATCGTCCGCATACTTACGGAGTGCGCTTGGAAGGCGAACGGTCGGCAACGGCCCGCCTCAGAAGCGAGTAGCTGGTTTGGCCCCGGCCATCAGACTCCCAACTCGTCGGCAACCCAGCCGATGTCGAGATTCTCCAGCGTTGACCGGGTCGGGTTGCCATCGATGGGATCCCATCCGGCCAGCTGGTAGTAGGTGGCGAGGGCGGCTTCGAATTCGTCTCGGTCCACCGCCATGCCATCTGAGGGACCACCGACCAGCGGTTCATACAGACGCTTGGGAAGCGTGTCCTTCTCGCGGGTGATGCCCTCGCGGGCGTTGAAGGCCCGCAAGAGATTCAAACGCCGGGCGCCATATTCGAGAAGGTCCTTGGGGGTCGTCTCCACCCCGGAGACAGCTTCGATGACCTGAGCCAGTTCATCCATTCCGAGCAACTGCCAACCGGGCCCAAAGACGAACTGACAGACGTCGGCCGTATCGAGCGCCGAGTATGCACACTGAGTGACGTATGCGTATTCCACCTTGGCGTCGTTGAGCACATCCTCCGGTTGCGGATTCGTGAGCCCTAGATCGGCGGCCCGCTTGCCGTACTTCTCCGGAGATTCTGCGACGAGTTCCGGTGTGTAGTTCGGGTCGTGTTCGCTGGATTGGTGATCGGCTCCGAAAGGATTCACCGCATAGATCACCGCCAGTGAGGGTTTCACCTGCGGCATATGGGCAGGAAGCTCAGAACCCTTGACGGCAACGACCAGATCCTCGGCACCATTGCCAATGTGCGCACCTGCCCGAGCCGAGCCTTCCGCAAGGATGTCACCGAATCCCTCCCGATTGAGGGTCTTCTCCAGCATGGCGATCATTCCGTCGGCATTGCCCCAGTTCAACTCGATTCCACCTGTGTCTTCAGTGGTGATCAGACCTTCCTCGAAGCAGTTGATCGCGAACGCCATCGTGGCCCCGGCAGCAATGGTGTCGACTCCGTGCTGGTTGCAGAGCTGATTTGCGTACGAGGCGGCCAGTGGATCGTCGACGTCGCAGTAGGAACCGAATACCGACGCCGTTTCATACTCTTGTCCACCGGACTCGGGGTTGATCTTGCGTCCTTGCCACTCGGCTTCGACGACTCGCTTGCAGCGCACGGCACACGAGTAACAGGTCTCCCGGCCGAGCTTCATCTGGTTGTCCTCATCGGCGCCGCGCAGATGGTTATCGAAGAGATGCTCACCACCGATGCCGTAGGCCCGGTCGAAGCCCATCCATCCGCTGGCGTAGTTCCGGGTCGGGAGGCCACCGCTGGCATTCTGGCCTTCGAGCACTCCGAGCGTTCCGTTCTTGGCAAGGTCCCACATGTCCTCGTCTTCGCGAATGGCGGGAATCGAGGGCTGCATGATCGCCCGGACTGCTTCCGGATCGGCCATCGGCAGCTTCTTCTTGCCTCCGCGAACGACGATCGCCTTGAGTTTCTTGCTGCCCATCACCGCACCCATACCGGTCCGGCCGTGCGCCCGTGTTGCCATGTTCATGATGGCCGCGAAACGAACCAGCTTCTCACCCGCCGGGCCCACCTGGGCGATGTGCACCCGCTTATCGTCGAGTTCCTCTTTGATGATCTCTTCGACTTCCAGCGTCTGCTTGCCCCACAGATGCTCGGCATCACGCAACTCAACCTCACCCTTGTTGATCCACAGGTACACGGGCTTCTCTGACGAACCTTTGACGACGATGCCGTCGAATCCGGCGAACTTCAGTTCAGCCGGCCAAAACCCTCCGGCTTGACTGTCGCCGGCCCCACCCGTGATGGGGGACTTGGCGACGACCGTCGCACGCGACTGTCCGGCGATTGGCGCGCCGGTAATACCAGCCAGCATCCATACGAGCGTGTTCTCCGGTCCATATGGATCCGCCCCGGCCGGAGTGTTCTTGAAGAGGTAGTAGAGAGCGAGGGCACTGCCACCCATATACCTGCGGTATAGCTCTTCCGGCGGTTCTTCGATCTCGATAGAACCCGTTGAGAGATCGACGTGAAGGATCTTGCCTGCGTAGCCGTACACCTGAACTCCTCAATCGGTTTGTCTGGCGATATCCTACCGATGCGTTCAGCGCGGAGTGCGCCGGAATGCCAACGGAGTCAGGTTCCCGCCACCGACGGATTCCGAGGGTCGCCGGTCGCCTTCCCAGGACGGCGAAACGCCGACTACGACCTTCCCGCGAGAGCGACCGCCTTCCAGGTAGCGCAAAGCTGCGGGCGCTTCATCGAGAGAGAACACTCTGTCGACGAGAGCCCTGACTGCGGCTGGTCAAGACATGAAAAAGAGTGTTCCCGAGTCGAGACGCTGAACACGGCCCTCCTCGGGAGACACTCTCAAAACGATGCGGAGATGTGGCTAGGGAGTGGGAACTTCCCGTCGGTCCACATTCGGCACCTATTTGAACCATACCCGGCGATTCGTAGGCGTGCCGGGGAGACTTCGATCTCATTCGCCCGGTGCCTGAGAGGCTGCGCTGTGTCACCCTGGCTGACTCCCGTTATTGGGCCCTATTGGAAATCGGGAAATGGGCCTTTCCTGGTCTCACTTGGATTCGAATGATGCTCGCTCACAACGTGTAGCGGTGCAGTAGTGGCCGTCGGGGACTCCGACACAAGGCCGGGGCTTCCAAGTAGCCAACGACAGCATCGGCTCGAGCAAGGGGCGCCCATACGCACAGAATTCGAGCCAGCGCTTCGCCGGGAGTTCTGAGCCGGCGATTGAGGCCCTGACCAGAGGCGCCAGCAGGGAGGATGCGTGGGTCGGGACATGTTCGATTGGCCATGTGAGGGTCCTTCGAGGTGTTGTTGCCAACCGAGGGTGGGATCTGGGGACGAAACCCTATCCCGGCGGGTCCGTGCCGCGGCGGGCCTTTGGCTCTTGCTAACCGAGTTCATCTGCGGTGGACTCTTGCAGTTCATTCTCGACGGTAGAAGCGGAGTCTTCCTGGTGGTGAGTTTGGTCGGATGGTGTATCCCATTTGGTGGATGACGACGTGATGGTGAA
>CBDTUP010000179.1:0-5762 GCA_965363685.1 uncultured bacterium
TTCCCGGTAGGAAACGGCGAACTTGTCAACGCCCTCGTCTTCGAGCACCTGGACGACGTCGTTGTAGTCGATGCCGACCTGACTGAGGGATTCGAGCGTGGCTGCCGCGGCGGTGATCTCCTCGGCTCCGAACTGCCGCGGATTGGGGTTGCCGTGATCGCGGTAGGCGTCGACCGTCGATAGCGGCATTGTGTTCACCGTGTGTTCCACGATTAGCGGTTCGACATACAAGAGGTCGTCGTAATCCGGGTTCTTGGTGCTTGTGCTCGCCCAAAGGGGGCGTTGCAGCTGGGCGCCACCCGCCGCCAAGCCCTCCCAACGCTCTCCTCGGAAGATCTCCAGGAAGGCTCCGTAAGCTGCTTGAGCATTCGCCACGGCGCCCTTTCCCCGAAGCTCCAACGCCGCCTCCGAACCGAGAGCCTCGAGCCTCGCGTCGACTTCGCTGTCAAACCGCGAGACGAAGAACGAGGCAACCGACGCCACGGCGGAGGGATCCCCGCCGGCGGCGATCAACCGCTCCAGGCCGGACAAGAAAGCCTCCGCCACTGCCCGGTATCGGTCCAGCGAAAAGATGAGCGTGACGTTGACTGAGATGCCTTCCGAGATGAGCTGTTCGATGGCTGGCAGTCCCGCCTCGGTCGCAGGCACCTTGATGAGAAGATTCTGCCGGTCGACCCGATCCCACCAGGAGCGGGCGTCGGCGATCGTTCCCTGTGTGTCGTGGGCCAGAAGGGGAGATACCTCCACCGAAACATGCCCGTCCCGCTTGTCGCTCTTGGCCCAGGTGGGCAGAAGAACATCGCAGGCATCCTGAATGTCCCGCTTGACCAGTTCTGTGTAGATGCCGACGGTTGTGGTTCCCGCCCCGGCCAGTTGCGCGATGACCCCGTCGTAGTCGGTCGACTTCGTAATGGAGTTGGCGAAGATGCTCGGGTTCGAAGTCACGCCGCTGATGCCGTCTTCTTCGATGAGTTGGCGCAGTTCGCCATTCTCGAGCATCGCGCGGGAAATCTGATCCGACCAGACGCTCTGGCTGTTGGCGGAGATGGCATGAAGATTCGACATGGACACAAGTTATCAGCTTTCACCTATCAGCCGTCAGCCTTCGATCGATCGTCAACACGATCACGGGGCTCCGGCAGGGGCTATCCTGCCTGCCATGCCACGCAGGATCCTGATCGCCAAGCCCGGCCTCGACGGCCACGATCGGGGTGCCAAGGTCATTGCCCGAGCGCTGCGCGATGCCGGACATGAGGTGATCTACTCCGGGCTCCATCAGACACCCGAGCAGATCGTTGAAACTGCCATTCAAGAAGACGTCGACGCCATCGGCTTGTCTGTCCTCTCCGGCGCCCACATGACGCTGTTTCCCCGAGTGGTCGAAATCCTCCGTCAGCGAGACATCGACGACATCGTGGTGTTCGGCGGTGGGATCGTCCCGGATGTCGACATCGCGAAACTCAAGGAAGCCGGACTGGCCAAGATCTTCACTCCAGGCGCACCCCTATCGGAAATCACCGACTGGGTAGCGAACAACATCTCGGAACGTTGATCAAGCGCACCTGTGCGTGACGAATCTTTGAGGGTGGGACCAGCTCGAACCAAAAGACTGGAACGGATATGAAGATCCACGAGTATCAGGCAAAGCAGTTGATGGCGGCCAGAGGGATCGAGGTCCCCAAAGGAATCGCGGTGACCACTGTCGACGAAGCGGTGGGTGCCGCCCGCTCGCTGATCGAGAGTACCGGGAACCCCGTCGTTGTCGTCAAGTCACAGATCCACGCAGGTGGGCGCGGCAAGGGGCGGTTCAAGGAACACCCCGACGTTGCCGGCGTCAACGTTGTGACCGACGGAATCGATGGCGGCATCGAAGCAGCCGAGGAGCAGGTGCGGCACCTTGCCGCCCGGATGCTCCGCTCGACACTTGTCACGATTCAGACCGGCGGCGAGGGCAAGCAGGTCAACCACTTGTACATCGAGCAAGGCATCGACATCGCCCGCGAGCTGTACCTGTCGGTGCTGCTGGACCGGGCCGTGTCGCGCAACATCGTCATGGCCTCCACCGAGGGTGGCATGGAGATCGAGAAGGTTGCCGAGGAAACGCCCGACAAGATCCTGCGGGAGACAATTGACCCGGCAGTCGGCTTGGCCCCATTCCAAGCAGCCCGACTCGGGTTCGGCCTTGACCTCTCTGGCGACGCGCACCGTAACTTCGTGAAGTTCGTCATGGCATTGAGTGAGGCTGCAGTCGAACTCGATACCGACTTGATTGAGATCAATCCGTTGGTCATCACCACCGATGGCCGTGTGATGGCGCTCGACGGCAAGATGGCTTTCGATGACAGTGGCCTGTTCCGTCACTCTGAGGTTGAAGAGATGCGCGACGAGTCGGAAGAGGACGCTTCCGAACTCGAGGCGAAGGCAGTCGGCCTCTCATACATCAAGCTCGACGGCACGATCGGATGTCTCGTCAATGGCGCCGGCCTGGCGATGGCGACGATGGACACCATCAAACATGTCGGAGGCGAACCGGCCAACTTTCTCGATGTGGGAGGGGGCGCCGACGCCGACCAGGTGGCCGCCGGGTTCCGGATCATCACCCGTGATCCCAACGTGAAAGGCATCTTCGTCAACATCTTCGGCGGAATCATGCGCTGCGACGTCATCGCCTCCGGAGTCGTTCAAGCCGTCAAGGAGGTTGGACTCGAGGTGCCGCTGGTCGTTCGCCTGGAAGGGACGAACGTCGAAGAAGGCAGGCGGATTATCGAAGAATCCGATGTGGACGTCGTCTCCGCCGTCGACATGAAAGACGGCGCGGAGAAGATCGTGGAGTTGGCCAAGTGAGCATCCTCATCAACAAAGACACGAAGGTAATCGTTCAGGGACTCGGCAAGACCGGTCAGTTCCATACCGACAAGGCGATCGCCTATGGGACCCAGATGGCGGGTGCCGTGCACCCTTCCAAGGCCGGGTCGACGCACACGTTTGAGGGCGAGACCGATCATTCAGGCGTCCAGGGCCGTGCTGACACCTACCGCGTTGAGTTGCCCATATTCTCATCAGTGCGAGATGCCGTTGAGGAGACTGGAGCTGATGCCAGCGTTGTGTACGTTCCGCCGCCGTTCGCCGCCGACGCGATCATGGAGGCGGGCGAGTCCGGCATCAGGGTGATTGTTGCCGTCACCGAAGGGGTACCTGTCGCCGACATGGTCCGTGCCAAGCGGTATCTGGCCGACAAGGACGTTCGGCTCGTCGGACCCAATTGTCCGGGAGTCATCACCCCGGGTGAGATCAAAATCGGCATCATGCCCGGCTACATCCACCAACCAGGCAAGATCGGCGTGATCAGCCGTTCCGGCACCCTCACTTACGAGGCCGTCTACCAGCTCACCCGGCTGGGTCTCGGTCAGACGACCGCGGTCGGCATTGGGGGCGATCCTGTGAACGGAACCAACTTCCTGGACATGTTGAAGCAGTTCAACGCCGATCCTGACACTGAAGGCGTAGTCATGATTGGCGAGATCGGCGGCACTGCTGAAGAAGAGGCCGCCGAGTGGATCAAGGGCAACATGACGAAGCCGGTGGCCGGTTTCATTGCCGGCACGACGGCCCCCGCAGGCAAGCGCATGGGGCATGCCGGCGCCATAATTTCCGGTGGCAAAGGTACCGCCGATGCCAAGATCAACGCCCTCAACGCTGCCGGAGTCGAAGTGGCGGAAACCCCCACCGACATGGGCGCGGCGATGGTCCGGGCGATGGGCTGATCGGAGGGTTCCTGTCAATGCGGGCTATCAGAAACGGTGCACCGGATTGACAGGAAACTAGGTTGCGTTTTCCTGTCAATCGGGGGCATCGAAAACCGTGTAGCGCATTGACAGGAAACCTGAGGTGGTGATGGAGTACTTCCTGCTCGGGCTTGGATTGGGTGCGGCCGCCGGGCTCGCTCCAGGACCGCTGCACGTCCTCGTGTTGACCACTTCGATGCAGCGCGGGCTGGCCGCGGGGACGAGGGTCGCCATCGCCCCGCTGCTAACCGACGTTTTCGTTGTTGCCGCCGGTGTGTTGGCCGTCGGGACGCTTCCCGAAGGCGTTGTCCGGGCACTTGCGGTTGGGGGCGGTCTCTTCATCATCTACCTCGGTATCGACGCCCTCCGGTGGCAGGAGTCCGAGTCTGCACCGGCAACTCCTGCGGTTGATCTCAGGCGCGGGTTCATCACGAACCTGCTCAACCCGCATCCCTGGCTCTTCTGGCTTGGCGTCGGCGGACCCCTTTTGCGGTCGGCCTGGAGCGACTCGATCGTTTCGGCGGTGATCTTCATGCTCACGTTCTATCTGCTCCTTGTCGGGAGCAAGGTCCTGTTTGCAGCAGCGGCCTCCCGCGGGACACGGTTCGTTGATGCCGGCTGGTATCGGTGGTTGATTCGATTGGCGGCGGCACTGCTTATGGCCATGGGAGTCTGGCTCATCATGTCTGCCTGGCAAGGCACACTCTGAGTTTCTGAGGCGATCCTCGCTTCGTGTGCAGCCGCGAACTGAGGAGAGCCGCGGGGATCGCCAACGTCACTTCGGCGTCGTACAGTGTCGTCATGAATCCGCAGGTCGCAGTTGAGATCCCGCTGCTCGGTGATGAGCGCCACAAGAACTGGGCGAAGGTCGTGTACTCGGTCGACACGTCCGTATCGTCTGGTTGGGCCTACGACGGCGAGTTCGTCGCGGCCGGTGCGATCCAGGACGTTCCCGCCGGTGGCGTGCTGCTCGTGTACGGCGAGAGAGGATCACGAGCCAATCCCGTGATCGAAGCCAGGGTGTACCAGATCAATCCCGAGGGCACCCTCAGCGAGCGAGCTCTTGGGAAGGGTCGAGGATGGGCCCGAACCATTCGTGACACCGTTGAGCAGTTGCTTTCGGAGGAGGCTCCGTTGCCCATCGTCGACCTCTCCGGCTACGCAGATGCCGAGCTCATCGATGAACTGACCCGACGTGGATATGAAATCGAGGGAGGAACCACGTAATGATGAAGGCGATCCGTATTTCAAACAATGGCGGACCCGAGGTGCTCGAGTGGAGTTCCACTCCCAAACCGTCGGCAGGACCAGACGGGTTGCTGGTTCAGGTCGAGGCGGCCGGTGTCAATTACATCGATACCTACCACCGGACCGGTCTGTATCCCCTTGAACTGCCGTTCACGCTGGGGCTCGAGGGAGCGGGGACCGTGGTCGAGGTTGGCGCAGCGGTTGATGGCTTCGCCGCCGGTCAACGAGTCGCATGGGCAGGCGCCTCCGGTTCCTACGCGGAATTCGTGGCTATGCCGGCGTCTGTGGCCGTGCACGTACCGGACAATGTGGAATCGGACGTTGCTGCTGCAGTGATGCTGCAAGGCATGACGGCCCACTACCTGGCCAAAGACACCTATCCACTCGACCCGGGCGAGAAGTGTCTGATTCACGCCGGTGCGGGAGGCGTCGGTCTACTGCTTATCCAGATCGCCAAGCTGCTGGGGGCAGAGGTGTTCGCAACGGTGTCGACAGCTGAGAAGGCGACACTGGCTGCCAATGCCGGAGCTGACCATGTGATCAACTACACCGAGGACGATTTCGGTGAGGTGGTTGAGTCGATTGCCGGTCCCAAAGCGCTCGATGTCGTCTACGACGGCGTGGGAGCGGCAACCTTCGATCGCGGTCTCGAACTGCTGCGTCCTCGCGGCCTGATGGCGCTATTCGGTCAGTCGAGCGGCGTCGTGGAACCTTTTGACCTGGGCAAGC
>CBDTUP010000180.1:0-5754 GCA_965363685.1 uncultured bacterium
CACGCCATGAACATCCTCACGTCGCTGGTCATGCCGATCGACCGCCTCGACTACTACGACGAGGACAAGGCGGATAGATGGTGAGAACGAGCAGAGCTCGTTCTACCAACAGCTATCAGCATTCAGCTATCAGCTCTCAGCCTCGTCGAGGAGGTCCCGCACTAGGTCTTGCACCCGACGGCTGATCTCGTCCCGAATTGGGCGGATGTCTTCGACTGATCTGCCGGCCGGGTCGTCGAGTTCCCAGTCGAGGTACCGTTTGCCCGGATATACCGGGCATACGTCCCCACACCCCATGGTGATGACAACGTCGGACTCCTGCACAGCAGCGTCCGTCAGTCTCTTGGGAACGGCGTCCTCGAGTTCGATTCCGACTTCGTTCAGCGAGGCGACGACGCCGGGGTTCACCTCGGAGGCCGGCATCGACCCGGCCGAGCGGACCACTACCTCGTCCCCCGCGTAATGGCGAAGGAAGGCGGCAGCCATCTGGCTACGACCGGCGTTGTGTACACACACGAACAGAACTTCGGGTTTCACCGACATCCTCACCTTTCTACTCGTTCTGGCGTCAGGAACCCGACAGAATTGCGCGCTTCTCGACGCCAGAAGATGTGAGGAGGCTAGCCCTCTTTTATCTCGGCTTCGACGATGATCTCTCCCGCGTTCTCGAATTCGAGAGTGATCTCGTAGATATCACCCTCCACAAAATCCGCCTGTTTGTCGATGCACATCACGTGCAATCCACCGACCTCCAGTACGGCTTCTCCCCCGGCCGGCACCTCGATGCCATCGGGTCCGACGGGGCTCATGCTCATCACTCCGTCACTCATCTTCGATTCGTGCAGTTCTGTGACACCGCATGCGTCCGATGAGGCGTCCACCAAGTGGTCGGCCAGATCGGTGTTGTTGGCGATCACCATGTAGAAGGCACCGTTGACGGCTGCAGCCGGCGACGGACGTCCCCACACGTCACTCACCTCGATATCCGCTCCACCACCACAAGCTGCAACAAGCAGCATCGATAGAACAACAAACCCAACCCAAGTGCGAGACACTTGCTCCTCCTAGCGCAACATGTACTCGAAGTCGGCTGCCATGGCTTCGGCCTCCGCCCCGAACGGGATTACGAGTTTCAGGTTCCCCTCGCGATCAATGGCCAGAACCGTAGGAGTGTGCTCCATCAGGTATCCGGTCGCTTCGGTCCCCTCGCCGGCTCTATAGAAGATGCCGTACAAAGTGGCGACAGAGCCAATCTCTTCATCGGACCCGGTCAGTCCGACAAACCTTTCATCGAAATAGCGGACGTACTCGCCGACTCGGCCCACATCGTCGCGGGCCGGGTCGATGGTCACCATGATCACCTGCACAGAGGCGGCGTCATCGGCGCTGAGTTCGTCGATCGCCGCCGCCAGGTCGGTGAGCGTCGTCGGGCACACGTCCGGACAGAACGTGTAGCCGAAGTACAGCAGTACCAACTTCCCCTCGTAGTCATTCAGCGATACGGGTCCACGATCGGAATCGAGCGTGAAATCGGGAGCAGCGACCGGCGACTGGATCACCGTGCCGCTGAACTGATGCGGGCGCGATCTGTTGTAACCCCAATAGAACACCAGCGCAGCAATAACCAGCGGAATGAGAACGAGGCTGTAGCGCCAGGGCCGCGAACGGGGTGACATTGCCTCTTCGGGAGCGATCGTGTCGGTCACGGCGCGTAACAGAGAAAAAGGTGGGCAGCTTCATAGGCCAGCGATGCTGCTCCATTGCTGTTGTCAGCTTCCTCGGCCAGAACACCGAGGTGGCGGATGATCCGCTCAGAACTCGAAGTCTGCGTTTCGTACTTGTACTCGTTGCGGATGATTCCGTTTCCGTCGACGAGCACGAAACTCTGATCGAGTCGAATCGAACCGTCGTCCCGGGTGTCGAAGAAAGCGTTGAACCCCCCGGCGACGACGTCGGCAAGAAAACGGTCGTCCTCAACCCCGGCGAACGTCCACACCTCCGGATCGGCCCCTATCTCCTCCGCGTAGATCTTCAGATCCTCAGGGGTGTCTTCAGGGTCAACCGTTATCGTCACGAGACGGACCGGGTAGCCGCGGGTGTCGGCAGTGGGGAGCAGTTGCTGCACTTCGAGCATCGTCTCGTCGATGGACTCACAAGAATCGCACGACGCGTAGCTGAAGGCGTAGAGGGTGAACTTCCCACGCATGTCTTCGCTGGTAACCAGCGCCCCTTCGGAATCAATCAGGCTGAATCCAGGGGAGAGACGCACCCGGGGCAAAACCTGGATCGGCTGGAACGTGACGAAGGCAAAAACCGACCCGACAACGAGCGCGGCAATCACTCCAGCAATGATCAGCATCCGCCTGCCGCGTTTGGTGAGGCGAGGTTCGTTGGTTATCGGCGGTGTTTCGACCGCGGTGTCCGCCATCGGGTCTCCTGTGTTGTGCCCGAGCCCGTCATGGTAGGCACATATTCGGATAGACGAATCCACGACCCTCACAGATGGTTTCGGAGATGGGCGCGCTAGATGTCGTCGGGGTTGATGGGATAGGCGGTTTCGCGCCACTCACCGTCATCGCCGGTCACCGATTTCGACCCATACAGCTCGCCTTCAATGGTGACGGTGAACGCTGCTGTGCCTTCTACTGCCAGCGCTGCCTGATCGGAGGTCTTCCATTCGACTTCGAGAACGTTCCCATCAAGAGTGCCCGTCCCCTGCTGGAAGGCCTCAGTGACGATCCACTGCAACTCGTAGGCATCTGAGAAAGGTCCGGCCGTGATGTCCAATCGGCCCGTGTACTCCTTGCCGTACGGATCGATACCGTTGAGAACATAGCCACCGACGAGGCTTCCGATGCTGCCCGGCGCAGCATCGGCCGCGTGCAGGAGCGGATCGTCCCTGCACCCTGAGAAGGCGATGATCACCAGCAGAACGAGGGCAAGACTTCGAATTCGCACGATGTCTGAAGGATCGCCTGCTCCGCACCGGCATGCGAATCGAGCCAGGCCCGGCACAGCATTCACTAGAGGTCGAGCAGGTACTCAACCAGGGAGTCGATCTGAGCCTCGCTCAGATCCCAGCCGCCGGGCATGACGCCACTGTTGTACCCGTCGACGATGTAGGCCTCAGGATCGACAATGGACTTTCTCAGATAGTCGGCCGCGCTCTCCCCGTCGACACGACTACCGGCCGCCGCTCCGATGCCGGACAACGACGGCCCGACACCGCCCGCCCCCGGTTCGACGCTATGGCAGGAGGTGCACCCCGCCTTGCCGCCCACAACCATCTCGCTGAATAGGTCGGCTCCCAAGAGTTCGTCTTCTGCGGCGGTCTCTCCTCCGCAGGCGGCGAAGATCAGGGTCGCCATCAGGATCCACAAGGTCCATTTCATCATTCACCTCAATGTCAGAAGATACGCTATCAAGTCGTCAATCTGGTCGTCGGTGAGCCCAAGCGCCACATCGGCCCGCATCTGTCCGGCCCGGTATCCGTCAACCACGAACGAGTCCGGACTCAGAAGCGATTGTCGCAGATACTGCTCGGCATCCAGTCCGGGAACCCGGGTCTCGGCGCGTGTAGCCACACCAGCCAGGGAAGGCCCCACACCATCGTCACCCTCGCGCAGCGAATGGCACACCCGGCAACCGGCGCCCCCCCGAATTGCGGCCGAAGTGAACAGATCTTCGCCGCGTGCGGGATCGGCAACCCCCGCCGCATCGATGATCGCCACTCTCACGATCTCGCGCGTCCCGAAACTGCGGGATTCATCGAACACCACCCGGCGGAGGGACTCCCCGTCGTGAAGCGTGACCACTACCTCATGAGGCCCAGGATTGACCTCGAGTTGCTCGAACGCAGTCACATTCCCGCCGCCGTATGAACGATCGAGAACCACATCACCATCTATGAGAACCTCGAGTCTCGTGCCCATGCCCCCGAACGCGGCTTCGCCGGGCACACCTTCGATTGGAGCGCCCACCCGGTGTTTCATCGAAACCTCGAGCAATGCCGTGTCCGTCCCGTAGGCATCGACCGGCACAAAGGTCAACAACAGTTGGCCGGCGATCAACACAGCGAACAAAGCCGTCACGGGCACCAACAACCTCCATCTGGAGGTAGGGACAACCTGTCGAAACCTGCCGTCCGGCATTTCCGCCGCGCTCGGGTCCCCAGGGGCCCTCCAATCGAAGTCGACCCGTGACAGATCGAGGGCTTCGCCGGATTTCGGGCGTCGTTCGCGCTTGACACGCGCTTGCGTCCACTCATTGCCCTCGCGATTCGCGCAATCGTCGACAGGACACCCGGCCAACCGGACGCGGCCGGCTCCCGCCGCCAGGACCGCCTCGATCTCGTCGGGATGGACGGCTCCAACGCAGGTCACCGGAACAACCAAACCGCCGTCGGTCGAACCGTGCTGAACGTGACGCTCACACGTGTACGTGACCACGGCGCCACGCTCACCGTCGGCCCGGGTGTCGGCCCAAGTCTCCTCCACTGGATTACCGTCGAATGAGATCGCCAGCGGCGGGCAACTGCCGATGCAGATGCCGCAGGACACACACCTGGCGGCGTCGATGATCGCCAGCAAATCACCGCCGTCCTGTCTCTCCATCGTTACCGCGGTATACGGGCAATCAACGAAGCACAAGGTGCACCCGGTACACCGCTCGGCATCGACAACGACCGGCGAGGGCAACCTCCTTCTCAGCAGCCACGGGACGGCCGCTCCGAGGATCACGGCCAGCCCCACTGCAGTCCACAAGAAACCCGGCGATCGCAGCGCAGCCGGAAGGTAAGCCAGGAACCAGACATCGATGTCCAGGGATTCGACTCGCCGGCCCGGATCCAGCGCCGGCTGCATACCAACCGGAACCGCTACCGAAGCAACAACCAGTACGGCCCCGGTCACCCACATCCAATGGGCAGGCGGAAGCCAGCGCACCCGGTTGAGTCGACGAAGGTGATACCAGAGCATCAAGCCGATAATTGCGCTGACCAGGACATGAGCCGTGATCACCAACACCAGGAAGACCCAGCCCGAGCCGGCAAACGCTCGATCGAGGGTATTGACGATGAACGTTTGGCCACCCGGGATCCGCCCGATGAGGTCGATAAGGGTTTGGTTGAGAGGGCCGGCCGTCACATCCCAGATCATCCAGTAACCGGTCACTCCAGCCAGCCACACGAGCATGACGGACACCACCCCGGTTACCCAGGCGACCCACCGGGCCCCACGGAACCGGTCCATGAAGAATGTTCGCCACGCATGGATCACCGCGGTGACCAAGGTTGCCGCCGAGGCATAGCGGTGAATGGCCCTGATCACCCTGCTGAGCGGGTTCTCTTCCATCCCGGCAACGGCCTCGTACGTGGCCTCGAACCCGAACTGATAGAACAGCGTTAGATAGATCCCCGTAACGAGCAGAAGCACCAGCAGAAACACCGTGATCGTCCCGGTGTGATAGAGAGGATTGAGGTTGCGGTCAAGAACCAAACGCCCGACCAGCCGCTCGACAACCAGCGACCACCACTCAAACCGATTGAGCCAACGTTTGGCGACACCCCCCTGCCGGGCGTCCCAATCAACCGCGGATTGATCCTGTCTCAACCGTTCAAGATCCATGAAGGAAGGATCGTAACGGCGACACCCCCTAACAATTCCGGTTCACCGGATCGCCAATAGTTCCGCGACTCGCTACTCGCGACCCGCGACTCTTTACGGCATTACACCCGGCGACGACAGGTCGATGTTG
>CBDTUP010000181.1:0-5723 GCA_965363685.1 uncultured bacterium
ACAAATTCCGAGCGGCGACCTACTTGTGTCCCAATCCGGCGAAATGATGCGTGTGTCGCGCGACCTCACGTTGATCGAACCACTTGAGTTCCCAAGCGAAAAGCGAATGGCCGAGGTTGTGGCATCTCCCGTCGATCAGCGTTGGGTCACCTGGGAAATCGAAGAGACCACGGGAGTAGCGGCACCGGCTCAACTGTGGATCGTCGACGGAGAGCAAGTGGTGTTTGAGACAACTCTGCCGTCAGCCCTGAGAGCGGTCGGCTGGTCTCACGACGGTCGATGGCTGGTGACAACGGTTGGAGAACCCTCGCCGCTATCCGGTTTCTCTACCGGAGAACTCTGGTTCGTCGATACCACCGACTGGTCCATGCACGCAGTCGATGCTCCCGGGTTCATATTCGACGTCGCTGCGGTCCCGTAGGGAAACGATGAGTCGGGTCACGGTTGGTGACACCGGCTGACAGCTGATAGCCGACAGCTGAAGGCTCGAGAAGCTTTCAGCTAGAAAACGCCACCGCCATCGGGCCTGCCCAGCGCATCGCCACCGACATGTAATGAGAGGTGGCAGTTTCCCAATCGTTCGACGCCAGGGCACTGATGGATTCCCAAACGTCAGATGAGGACTCATCGAGGAGGAGATCACCTTCCTCGAACAGTCCGGCGACCGATCCGTAGTCCAGTTCGACGAGAGAGTCCTCAGGATGCTCACCGATCCAATCCGCGAGTTCTTGTACTTCAGAGAGCACACCTTCCCCCATCTGGGATTCGCGCAAAACACCGATAGCTTCGGCCAGGCGTCCGGCCGCGTCACCCTGCAAAGTTCGGTAGCGGATCGACCGCCGACCTTCTACCTCGATCAGCTCACGATCGGTCGGATCGAAGACCGCAAACCAGCGAAGGGGAACGTGCCAGGCCGACGTCAGGATGTATGACCGAGCGAGTGGTTGGCGATATATGGTCTCGAGCTGCTCGGCTGCTTTGTGAGCCACTTGCTCTGGGACGAGTAACTCGCCGCCGATGCCGGCATAAGCGCTCCGAAACGCCAGCAACCCCTCCATCGCTCTCAGAAGCGGGCGACGAGGACAGCCGTAACGACGGCCCTGATGCTCCGCCGTCAGAATGTCATCTCGCAACGACCCTCTGACCAAGCCCACCTCGACGGTTGCTGCGAGGGGCGTAGTCGATTCCCCCCTTGCTTCAGGCAAGTCAAGGCCTTCGTCGCGCAGAGCGTCGACAGGGAGGTAAATGCGGAGATAGGCGCTCGCAGTCATGGGGCCACATGGTAGGCAGAGTTCTGACGAACGCCTGAGGGCCCCAGTACCGGTGCGCCGTTACAATGCAAGAGAAATTCCATCGAGTGAAGGGATGCGCGCCTATGGGCGTATTCGACTTAGCCGAGGAGACCGGCCATGAGCAGGTCGTGTACGGCTACGACGAGTGTTCCGGTCTCAAGACCATCATCGCGATCCATTCCACTGCCCTCGGGCCCGCCCTCGGCGGGCTTCGCTTTTACCCCTACGAAAGCGAGCAGGACGCGCTGATCGACGTTTTGAGACTGTCGAAGGGTATGAGTTTCAAGGCCGCCGCGGCAGGTTTGGATCTGGGTGGCGGGAAGGCGGTCATCCTTGGGGACTCGTTCACCGACAAGTCCGAGCGGTTGTTCCGCGCCTACGGGCGAATCGTAGATTCGCTGCGCGGTCGCTACATAACGGCCGAAGATGTCGGGACCACAGCCAAAGACATGGAGCTGATCCGGCGCGAAACGATGTGGGCGGTCGGGATTCCGGTACCGGAAGGCGGCTCGGGTGATCCATCGCCGGCGACGGCCCGGGGCCTGTTCGCCGGACTCACGGCTACCTCGGAGTTCTATTGGAATACGCCTGATCTCACCGGCCGCCGTGTCGCCGTGCAGGGCGTTGGCAAAGTCGGCTACTACTACGTCGAGCATCTGATGAACGCCGGCTGCGAGGTGATCGTGGCCGATACCTACGGACCGGCAATCGACCGTGTGACCGAAGACTTCGGCGTGAAGGCCGTCGACCCCGAGGAGATCCTGTTTGTCGACTGTGACGTGCTCTCGCCATGTGCGCTGGGAGCATCGCTCGACGAGGAAACGATTCCTAGGTTGGCGACACAGGTCATCGCCGGAGCTGCCAACAATCAGCTGGCAACCGATGAGGACGCCGATCGCGTCGCTGATCGAGGCATCCTGTATGCACCTGACTTCGTTGTCAATGCAGGCGGTCTCATCAATGTCTTCGAGGAGATGCGCGGCTACGAGAAGACGCGGGCCATGCACCATGTGGACAGCATCCACGACGCCACGAAACGTATCCTCGAGAAGGCACGTGATGACGAAACCAATCCGCATCTAGCAGCCGTCAACGTTGCTCAGGATCGGATGAAGAGAATCGGCGACTTGAGGCGATTCCGTCGACACGGCGACGACCGCAACTAGGAGAGATAAGTGGAGCTGGAAGTAGGGGAAATCAAAGACAGCCATCTCGAACTCGGGTTGAGCGACGACCAGGTGCTCGACCTGTACCGCAAGATGTTGTTGACCCGCATCGTGGACGATCGAACCTGGGCGCTCAACCGCCAGGGCAGGGCACCATTCGTGGTGTCCTCATCGGGCCACGAGGCGGCGCAGGTTGCCTCGGCCTTCGCTCTGGATCCGACCGTCGACTGGTGCCTCCCCTACTACCGGGACATCGGCGTTGCCCTCGCCTGGGGATTCACACCCTACGACTACTTCATGACCGTCTTCAGCCGGGCGGACGATGTCACCAGCGGTGGCCGTCAGATGCCCGGCCACTGGTCCGACCCGGCCCGCAACGTCTTCAGCCATTCGTCGGCGATCGCAACCCAGTACCCGCACGCAGCAGGAATCGCCTACGGCCTGAAGATGGACGCCACGGGTGGGGTCGCAGTCGTCTACGGAGGCGAGGGTTCAACCTCCGAGGGCGACTGGCACGAAATGATGAACTTCGCCGGCGCGCGCCGCCTGCCGTTGATAGTCGTCATCGAGAACAATCAATATGCGATCTCGGTGCCGGAAGCTGAAGAGATCGGCGGCGCTATTGCCGACCGGGCCATTGGATACGGTTTCCACGGCATGTTGATCGACGGCAACGACGCCCTCTCGGTTTACAGCGCCACGAAGGCGGCTGCCGACCGAGCCAGAGCGGGCGATGGCCCGAGCTTGATCGAAGCGCGTACATATCGGTATTACGCCCACACATCTGACGACGACGACAAGCTGTACAGGAGTCGCGAGGAAGTGGAGCAGTGGCGCCGGCGCGACCCGTTGATCCTCTTGAAGCAGTACCTCATCGAGTCACGGTTGTTACCGGAGGCCGTTGAAGAGGAGATGCAACAGGAACTCCGAGCCCGGGTGGCCGACGCCGTCGAGCGCGCTGAAGCGGAACCGTACAGCGAGGATGCGATCGGGAAGGTCTATGCCAACCCGATCACACCGACCGTGGCGGTTACCGAACCGGAGCCGGAGCCGTCCGGTGAAGAGGTCAACATGATCCAGGCGGTCAACATGACCTTGCACGAGATCATGGCCGCCCATCCAGAAGCGGTCGTGTTCGGAGAGGATGTGGCGGACCCGAAGGGCGGAGTCTTCAAAGCCACGCAGGGTCTGACCGACGCCTTCGGGGCAAATCGCTGTTTCAACTCGCCGTTGGCTGAATCGCTCATCATCGGCACCGGCATCGGGTTGGCGGCCACCGGCAAGATGGCCCTGGCCGAGATCCAGTTCGCCGACTACATCCACCCCGCCTTCGACCAGATCGTTTCGGAAGTGGCCCGGGTTCACTACCGGACAGACGGGCGCTGGAACGTCAACATGGTTATCCGCACGCCCTACGGCGGTGGAATCAACGGTGGGTTGTACCACTCGCAGTCGGTCGAGGCGTTCTACACCCACGTACCAGGCCTGAAGGTCGTGGTGCCGTCCACCCCCGCGGACGTGAAGGGCCTGTTGCGGGAGGCCGCCGAAGACCCGGATCCGGTACTGTTCCTGGAGCCCAAGAAGCTCTATCGACTGGGCCGTGGGCCGTATCCCAATGACGACTACCGGGTGCCGCTCGGTAGGGCAGCCATCCGGCGCGCTGGTTCGGACGTGACGCTGATCGCGTACGGAGCCATGGCGTTCTTCACCCTAGAGGCGGCCGCACTGCTCGAAGAGGACGGGATCGACGCTGAGGTGATCGACCTACGTTCGCGGAAGCCTCTCGACTGGCCGACCATCGAGGCGTCGGTAAGGAAGACCAGCCGTGTCCTCATCATTCACGAGGACAATGAGTTCATGGGTTTCGGCGCCGAGATCGCAGCCCAACTAGCGGACAAGAGTTTCGAATACCTCGACGCACCGGTGCGCCGCTACGCCACTCCCGACGTTCCTACGTTCCCGTTCGCCAGCGTGCTCGAGGACAAGATCCGCCCGAACGTCGAAGGCATCATCGAGCGCGCCAGATCCCTAGTCGAGTACTAGACCCCATTCCTCTACCCGTTCTGGCGTTAGGAACCCGACACAATTGCGCGTTTCCTAACGCCAGAAGGGGAGAATGAGGCGGTGTCGGAGTTTCTCGAGCAAGTAGGTGCCTGGTGCGCGGATGCATGGTCGATAGATGAAGAGGTCCTTCAAGTCCCCACGACGTCGAGCCACCCGGCGATTCTCTCCTACTCGGTCGACCGTCTCTGGTTCCAGCAGCGCGTTGATGTTCCCGACGCGACTAGCAATGCGGCGGCAATCGCAGCCTGTCGCCTCGCCAACCTGGCCAGGCGGGGCATCCTCAACGCACGCTGGAGAGGTGAGTTCATCGAGGTCACCGGTTCTCTGCAAGTAGAGGACTGCACCCGTGAAGCAGTGATGTGGATGTTCGACGAGGCCTCCACCCTGGCAGATCTAGTCGCTCGCCAACTCGAGCCCTCGTAATCCGTTCCGGCGTGAGAATCCCGCCAGAATTGCGCGTTTTCTAACGCCAGAACGAGAAGCGGACCCTTGACGGCTGGACCGAGATGGGACGCGACTAACGACTCCGCAGCGCCGTGGAGATCTCGGTCACGGTTGAGAGAAGAGCTGGGACGATGTTCTCATGAATCTCCTGCACGCTTGTACGGGCCACCGTTGTAGACACATTCACAGCGGCGGTAACGCGTCCCGATTCATTGAAGACAGGTGCTGCCACGGCGCGAATTCCGAGCTCGAGTTCCTCATCGAGCAGGTACCAACCCTGTGATTTTGCCTTCTGCAGTTCGGCCTTGATCCGCATAGGATCTGTGAGGGTCTTCTCAGTCAAGGGCTCCAGATCTGAGGAGGCCAGAATCTCATCCACTTCCTCTTCAGATAGGTCTGCCATCATCACGCGACCCATCGACGTTACGTGGGCGGGAAGACGCGAGCCAACGCCAAGGGTGAGAGAAAAAAACCGCTTGGTTGGGACCCTGGCGACATATACAACTTCGCTTCCATCAAGGACGGTCATCGAGCAGGATTCATTAACCGTCGCACCCAATGATTCAAGATAAGGCTGGGCGATTGCACGGGCTCCGAGAGCAGCGATGTACGCATATCCGAGTTGGAGTACGGAAGGAGACAACGAGAAGTATCGATCTTCGAGCCGCATGTAGCCGAGATCCGTCAAAGTGAGCAGAAGTCGTCGAGCCGTGGCGCGGTTTAGGTTTGTTCTGCGGGCAACATCCGACAGCGTTTG
>CBDTUP010000182.1:0-5721 GCA_965363685.1 uncultured bacterium
CCATCCAGAACATGGCCAGTCCGCCTGCCACAAACAAGAGCAACCCAAGGATGGCGCCCACGAGGCCTACCGCCCTGATTCGGATGTTCTGGCGGGTCTGTTCCCTCTGGATCAGCTGACCGCCGATTACGGCTGAATCCGCCACCAACGCCGGGTCCTTCGCTTTGTAGCCAAGGTCACCGAGGATCGATGTCCCATCCAGAACTTCCAGCGAGCCGACCGTCATCTCGAAGTCTCGCCCAACGTCACCACTGATCCGGGTCACACCGATCATCTGGCCCCACACAAAACCGTCGACCGCACCGGCGAGATTCAACGACCACCCCCATGCGAGGAGATCCTGCCCGACGCGGCCAGTCACATCGGCCGATCCGGCAACGATCACCAGGTCTCGTTCGACGGTGCCGGAGACGGAAACAGAACCGGCGGTCGCTCGAACCGACCCCTCGACCGTGCCTTCGATGATGACGCTGCCGGTGACCGCAATCACGTCGCCGGTGACGACTCCGCTGATTCGGACCTCGGTGCCCGAGAAGGCGATGAGGTCACCATCGATTGTCCCGCGCACGTCGACCGAATTGCCGACCGCGTAGAGGTCCTCTTCGACAATCTCGTCGACTCCCACCACAACAAAATCAGCCGTGGCTCGGTCGGCCGCCATCGCCGGCAAAGCGCCGACAATCATCAACGCGGCGGTGATGAGGATTACAACTGCTGATCGCACATCACGAGGGTAGTTGCCGTCCGGAGATGACGATTCGAGCGCATATGTGTTGCCGGCCGCCTGGTAGCTTGAGCTGCCCGCAACATTGGGCAAAGAGCCCGGTGAGCCGGCCCCAACCACGCATAGGTGCGCTCCATGAACTCGATCATCGATCAATCCCACGGCAATGCCCGTATCGAGATTGACCTCCGTGCTGGAGCCCGAATTGCCTCCCTGGAGATCGAAGGAAATGAGTTACTGGTCGGACGCAACTCCGATCCGATCGGCTGGGGACTCTATCCGATGGTCCCGTACGCGGGACGGGTGCGCGACGGTCGTTTCCACTACCGCGGGATCGAGTACTCACTTCCCATCACCACCGGCGACCATGCCATCCACGGTACCGTCCTCGCCCAGCACTGGACTCCCGAGAGCGAAAACACATATGTCTGCGACCTCGGCAAATCATGGCCATTCGCTGGTTTCGCCCGCCAGTCGATCCAGCTCACCGCTTCAGCCGTCAGTTTGCACCTCGAAGTACACACCGACGATCCGCATATGCCGGCTTCCTGTGGCTGGCACCCGTGGTTCGTTCGGAAACTTCAGGACTCGTCGGCCGAGCTGAAGTTCGATCCCGGCTACATGCTCGAACGGGACTCCGCCGGCATTACCACGGCCACCAGTTCACCCCCCACTCCCGGACCCTGGGATGACTGTTTCGGCGACGTCGCCCCTTATCCGTCGATTCGTTGGCCGGGCGTCTTGTCACTCTCGATCGAGTCTGATTGCCGGTACTGGGTCGTCTACAACCAACCGGAACACGCGCTTTGCGTCGAACCGCAAACAGCACCACCCGACAATCTCAACCAAAACCCCCAAATCGTCGAGCCCGGCAAACCGTTGGAAGCCAGGATGACCCTGCGATGGGGTATCGAAACATGAGGAGATCAAGATGAGCACCATCCGCTGGGGAGTTCTCAGCACTGCGAAGATCGGGACCGAGAAGGTGATCCCAGCCATCCAGAATGGGGGGAACTGCGAAGTGATAGCGATCGCTTCTCGAGACCGCGGACGCGCCCGCCGGGTGGCCGACAACTTGCAGATCCCGGATGCCTACGGGAGCTACGAGGAACTACTCGCAGTCGACGACATCGATGCGGTCTACATACCGCTTCCGAATCACCTGCACGCTGAGTGGACGAAAGCTGCCGCCAGGGCCGGGAAACATGTCTTGTGCGAGAAGCCGCTTGCGCTCTCAGCGGCAGAAGCCCAGACGATGGTCGATGTCTGCTCGACGGAAGGGGTGAAGTTCATGGAGGCGTTCATGTACCGTCTCCACCCTTCGTGGACGAAGGTCCGCGATCTCATCCGTTCGGAAGCAATTGGAGAACTGCGAGCCGTCCAGGTCCGGTTCTCCTACTTCAACGATGACCCGGACAACATCCGCAACATTGCCGCCTTCGGCGGTGGTGCTTTGATGGATATCGGCTGCTATCCGATCAACGTGGCCAGAATGCTGTTCGACGGAGAGCCGACCGCAATCCACGCCGCCGTTCATCGGGATCCGCGCTCCGAGGTCGACATACTGACCTCGGCGATACTCGAATTCGGACAGGCTCAGGCGAGTTTCGTGTGTTCCACTCAGATCGAACCGGACCAGCGCGTACACCTGCTCGGAACGAAGGGAAGAATCGAAGTCGATATCCCCTTCAATATCCCACCGGATAGAGAGACCTACGTCAGGTTGACACAAGGTGGCAATTCGCCGGTTGCCCCGGACACGATGACTCTCACCTTCCCGCCGACGGATCAGTACACGGTGCAGGCAGAGCTATTTGCAGCGGCCATCCTGGACGACACACCCGTTCCGACGGATCCCCGCGACGGAGTCGCCAACATGGCGGTCATCGACGAGATCTTCGCCGCGGCTCGGTGACCGATCTTTCGGCTACCCCAGGAAGTTGAGGAGCGGCGTCGGGTAGAGCCCAAAGAAGATCGTTATAGCGATGGCGATTGCCAGGACTACCTCGACGTTCGGAGATACCACCGGCTTGGCCACATCGGCACCCGGCGCTTCGGCCAACACTGGTTCCTCCATATACATCACCACAATGATGCGAATGTAGAAAAAGAACCCGGCGACCGAGGCTACGAGTCCGGCAATGACCAGCCACTCGTACCCGCCACTCCAAGCCGAGGTGAACACACCGAGTTTCCCGATGAAGCCTGCGGTAGCCGGCATCCCGGAGAGAGCCAGCAACATCACGGTCAGTCCCCCGGCCAAGTAGGGCGAACGCCTGGCCAAGCCCTTGTAGTCGTCGAGCGGTGAAACCGATCCCGTCGGACCGGCAATCACCGACACCACTGCGAAGGCGGCGCTCAGCTGAACGACGTACACGGCCAGGTAGAACCAGATCGCCTGGAGATTGCCGCCCACCAATCCGGTGAGGATGAAGCCGGCATGCGCAACGCCCGAGTAGGCCAGCAAACGCCGCATGTCGGTCTGCATGATCGCCATGAGAGTCCCGACCACCACCGAGATGGCGGCCACCGCTGCGAGCGCGGGACCCCAGTCATCTGCGAATGCCCCGAATGCCACGTAGAGGATGCGAGCGAGGGCACCGAAACCGGCCACCTTGGCCGCAGTTGCCATGTAACCGACGATTCCGGCGGGCGAACCTTGATACACGTCAGGCGCCCATGCGTGGAAGGGCGCGGCGGTGACCTTGAACAGCAATCCCGTGATGATCAAGGCCATGGCGACGAGAACGACGCCGGGCCGCAGCACCACGACACCACCCGGGAGTTGAGCGGCGATCCCTGTGAGCGATAACTCGCCGGTACCGGCATAGGCAAGCGCAACACCGTATACGAAGATCGCAGACGCGAAAGAGCCCAGCAGGAAGTACTTGAGCGCTGCCTCATCCGACGCCAGGCTCTGCCTGGTAATCCCGGCCAGAACGTACAACGAGATCGAGCCGATCTCGAGTCCGAGGAAGATCATCATCAGATTGGCGCCGGCCAGCATGAACATGAACCCGGCGGCAGACAACAGCACGAGGGCAATACCCTCTGCCCCGCGCCGCCCAAGCTCCTCGACCATGGGCCAGGCCACCAGCAATCCGAAAGCGGTCACGGTCAGTAACAGGAACTTACCCAGAACCGCCAGGTCGTCGGCCACGATCATCCCGGAGAAGTGGGCGGCGGCACCGTCTTGCACACGGTCGTACTGGAGAATCGCAACTGCGGTCGCCAGCACCAGTGTCGAGAAAACGAGTCCCGCATGGACGGTATGACGAGGCTTGTAGAAGACCTCGACCATCAGAACCAGCGCAGCGCCCGCCGCCAGGATGATTTCGGGCCCGATGGCCAGATAGGAGATGCTCAGGGCACTCGAATCAATCTGGGCGATGATCGGCATGAAATCAATCACCGTGGCCTCCTCCTAGTACCTCAGCGAGCGGTCCGGGATCCGGCACCTCGTAGGTCGTGGTTGCCTCTACCCGGTCGAGAACCGCTTCCACCGACGGTCCGACCCGATCGAGAATGATGTTCGGGTACAGGCCGAGCACCAGCATCAAAGCAATCAGGGGAGCCAGCAGTGTCACCTCGCGGGCGTTGAGATCGGCGACCTCACGGTTTTCTTCGATCGTGATCGGACCGGTGAAGACCCGCTCATATGCCCACAACAAGTAGATGGCGGCAAGTACAACGCCGAAGGCACCGAAGATGGCGGCCACCGGCAGCGTCGAATAGCTGCCCATCAACACCATGAACTCGCCCACGAAGCCGTTGAGGCCCGGCAGGCCGATAGAGGCAAAGGCAGTGAACAGGAACACACCCGAGAACCAGGGCGCTACTTGCCAGATACCGCCGAAGTCGGCGATCTTCTTCGTATGGCGGCGTTCGTAGAGCATGCCGACCATGAGGAACAGCACGCCGGTGGTGATGCCGTGGTTGACCATCTGGATGACTGCACCCTCGACTGCCGCCTGTGTTAGTGCGAACGTACCAAGGATGATGAAACCAAGGTGGCTAACCGACGAATAGGCGACGAGCTTCTTCAAATCCGGTTGCACGATGGCGACGTAGGCGCCATACAGGATTCCCACCACTGCCAACGTCGCCATCACGGGTACCAGGTCAACCGATGCTTCGGGGAACAACCCCAGATTGAACCGGACGAAACCGTAAGTGCCTAGCTTCAGCAAGACCCCGGCCAGCATGACAGAACCGGCAGTTGGCGCCTCGACGTGTGCGTCGGGCAGCCAGGTGTGTAACGGGAAGAGCGGCACCTTGATTGCGAATGCCAGACCGAAGGCTCCGAACAGCCAGAGTTGGGCAGTGTTGGTCAACTCCAGGTTCAACAGATCCGGGTAATTGAAGCTGAGTACGCCGGTCTGGTCACGGTGGAAGAATGCCAGCGCGATGATCCCGGCCAGCATGAGCGCCGAGCCGAGTGCCGTGTAGATGAAGAACTTGTAGGCCGCGTAGATGCGACGCTCCCCACCCCAGACGCCGATGATGAAGTACATCGGGACCAGAACAACCTCGAAGAAGAGGAAGAACAGGATTAGGTCGAGGGCCACGAACACCCCAATGAGCCCGGCTTCGAGGATCAGCATGAAGACGACGAACAGCTTCGTGCGATCGGTGATTGCAGTAGAAGCGGCCAGCGAGATAGGCACCAACAACGCCGTCAGGGCGATGAGTGCCAGTGAGATTCCGTCCACCCCTACATGCCAGGACATTCCCCACGGCTCATACCAGGGAGATTCGTGAACGAACTGGTACCCGGCGACGCCCTTCTCGAAGGCGAAGAACAACCAGCCTGCCAGCGCCAGCGGGATCATCGAAAGGGTGATCCCGAGTGGGAGGTGGAGTTCGGAGCGACGATTCGGAACCAGCGCCACGATGACCGCGGCAGCAATCGGGGTGACAATCAGGGCGTCGAGAATCTGGATTTGCATCAGCGCCGGCCTCCTTCGTCGGCCGTCGCCGGTCGCGGGTCGCCAGTA
>CBDTUP010000183.1:0-5714 GCA_965363685.1 uncultured bacterium
TGCCGAGGCCATGCCGGAGGGTGACTACAAGACCGACGATCGCAAGGTCGCGCCACCGCCGCGTGCCCGTATCGATGAATCAATGGAAGCCTTGATTCACCACTTCAAGATCTACACCGAAGGCTTTCAGGTGCCGGAAGGTGAAGCCTACGTTGCCATTGAATCGCCCCGCGGGGAACTCGGCGCCTATTTGGTGTCGGACGGAGGCTCGAAGCCGCTGCGCATGCACATGCGTACACCGTCGTTCGCCAATCTGCAGGCGCTGCCGGTCATGATGGCCGACTCCATCATCGCCGATACCGTTGCGACGATCGCCTCGCTCGATCCAGTTCTGGGAGACGTGGACAGGTAATGAAGCCCGCTACTCACTTTCTTCGCAGCAGGAAGCCCTTGGCCCTTAGCCATTGGCCGTTGGCTAGAAGGGTCTCGTTGTGAGTTGGAGCAATGAGACTCTCGAGCGGGCGCACGACATCATTGCCCGGTATCCGCAGAAACGGTCGGCGGCGATGCCGTTGCTGTACATGGCCATGCGGGAAGACGGTCGCCTCACTGATGATGGGATGCGACAGGTCGCCGAACTCACGGGACTCACGCCTGCGCAGGTGCAATCGGTCGCCTCGTTTTATGTGATGTACAAGACCGAGGCGCAGGGGAAGTACCTCGTGTCGGTATGTAGTTCGATCTCTTGTTTCCTCCTCGGTGCCGACGACGTCCTGCACGCAGTCGAACAGGCCGCAGGTGTCCCGGCGGGTGAGGCAGATGACGAGATCGGTGTCGAGCACGCAGAGTGCATCGGGGCCTGCGGTGGGGCCCCTGCCTGCCTCGTCAACTACGAGCTTGTTGAAGGGCTAACACCTGAGAAGGCAGCTGAGATGATCGCGTGGCTTCGCAACGCCAAACCAGAGGTCATCAACGCCGATGAACTCCAGACCCTCTTCGGCGGTCAGCGGAGTTTCGACTGGGCGATCAAGGAAGATAACGGTGCCATCGGTCCCTTCCCGGCCTTCCCGGTCTTCGGTACGGCCGCCGAGAACACGGACGCCCTGGAACCTGGACGTCTAGCGACCAGCGACTCGCAACCCCCGGCTCCCGAAGGGAGCACGCTATGAACGAGACGCTCGTCCTCTTCAAACGAATGACCGACCACCCGGCCGATTCGCACACAATCGATCGGTACCTCGAAACGGGCGGATACGACCAAGCCAGAGCTGCGCTTGGTAAGACGCGCGACGAGTTGGTCGAGTTGGTCAAGGCGTCCGGATTGATCGGTCGCGGTGGGGCCGGCTTCTCAGCCGGAATGAAGTGGTCGTTCCTGGCACCGGCCCGTCCCGCCTACCTGGTCGTCAACGGTGACGAATCGGAACCGGGCACCTTCAAAGACCGTCAGCTCCTCGAACGGGATCCACACCAGATGATCGAGGGGATGATCATCGCCTCCGTGGCCAACGAGGTGCACGAAGCCTTCATCTACATTCGCGGCGAGTACCCGAAACCAGCCCGCCGTGTTCAGCAAGCCATCGTGGACGCCTATGAGCGCGGATTCCTGGGCCCCAACGTGATGGGCACCGGCTACCACCTCGACATCACCGTGCATATGGGCGCGGGTGCCTACATCTGCGGTGAGGAAACGGCGCTCTTGAACAGCCTCGAAGGCCGGCGTGGTGAGCCCCGGCTGAAGCCTCCTTTCTTCCCGGCCGCCAAGGGCCTCTACATGTTGCCGACAATCGTCAACAACGTCGAGACGATCTCCAACTTGCCGCATATCGTCGAGCGCGGCATTGATTGGTACAGGGGTCTTGGTCACGATGTCGACACCGGAACGTTCCTCTTCTCGATCTCCGGTCACGTGAAGAAGCCGGGCAACTACGAACTCCCGCATGGCATTACCTGGCGGCAACTGATCTTCGACGTCGCCGGCGGAATACGGGACGACAATGAGCTCAAGGCCTGGGTGCCCGGAGGTGCTTCGGCCCCGTGGTTCGTTCCTTCAGAACATCTGGATATCGAGATCACGAAGGCCGTGACCGATTCGAGCGGTTCGATGCTCGGGTCCGGAGCGGTGATAGTCATGGACGAAACCACCGACATGGTGGCCGCCGCTGAACGCCTCGTGCGATTCTTCGCCGAGGAGTCTTGCGGCCAGTGCACGCCCTGCCGGGAAGGAACGACCTGGCTCGACATGATTCTGCGAAGGATGCTCGACGGTGGTGGGAGATCGGTCGATCTCGATCTTCTCTACGACGTCTCTGACAACATCTCCGTGGGGGTCGGCTGGCCTCCCAAGCAGACGACGATTTGTCCGCTGGGGCCGTCGGCGGTCAGCCCCGTCAAGTCGCTCCTCGAGTATTTCCGCGATGAAGCCGAAGCACATATCTCCAGGGCCAACCGTGTTCCGCTGACGATCAAGGGGTCCGGCGCATGAGCGATATGGTCACGATCAACGTCGATGGCGTCGACCGTCAGGTCCCGGCAGGCGAAACTCTCATACAGGCCTGTCTCGACACTGGTTCATACATCCCTCACTTCTGTTACCACCCGCGCATGGAGGCCGTCGGAATGTGCCGCCAGTGCATGGTCGAGGTGGAGAGCCCGCGTGGGACGATGCTGGTTCCTTCCTGCACAATGCCGGTCAACGATGGAATGGTTGTTCACACGCAATCGGAGACCGTCAAGAAGGTGCAAGAGGGCATGCTCGAGTTCCTCTTGCTCAACCATCCGCTCGATTGTCCGGTGTGTGATCGCGGTGGCGAGTGTCCGCTCCAGGATCAAACGATGGCATGCGGCCCCGGCGAGAGCCGGTTCGTCGAGCAGAAGCGCCAGTACGAGAAGCCGGTGCCGATCTCGGATCTCGTCTTCCTGGATCGTGAGCGGTGCATTCTTTGTGCCAGGTGTGTGCGATTCAGTGACGAGATCTCCGGTGATCCGCTGATCGAGTTCTCGATGCGCGGTGCTCACAACCAGATCCGCACGTTCCCGGATGAACCGTTCGCTTCGTACTTCTCCGGCAATACAGTGCAAATCTGCCCTGTCGGTGCACTGACCGCGGCCCCTTATCGCTTCCGGGCCAGGCCGTGGGATCTGAAGAAGGTCGGCAGCACTTGCACCCATTGCACCACGGGTTGCGACATCTCCGTCGACTCGTCTGAGAACCAGGTTCTGCGCTTCAACGGCGTTGACAACGACTTCACTACTCACGGGTGGTTGAGCGACAAATGCCGGTTCGGGTTTGAGTTCCTCGGTTCAGATCAACGAGTGACGACACCGCTCATCAAAGGTGAGACCGGTGAGTTCGCTCCCGCCACCTGGATGGAAGCCCTCGACGTTGTCTCCGAGCGTTTGTCCGAGGTCATCGACGCAGACGGTGGCGGAGCGATTGCTGCATTGGGAGGTGCTCGCGGAACCAACGAGGACGCCTACGCGCTTTCCAAGTTCATGCGCACCGTGATCGGATCGAACCATGTCGACGCCCAAATGGATGATGGCCTCGACCCTCAATTCCTAGCCGCAGCCGCAGGTCGTGGCCAGATCAATGACCTCGAGAAGGCAAAGACGATCCTGCTGTGGGGCCCCGACCTCAAGGAGGAGAACGGTACGCTCTACCTGCGAGTACGACGTGCGGCGCAGGCTCTCGGAGCGACTCTCATCGTTGTCCATCCGCGTAGAACCGGACTTGATGATCGGGCCGCGTTCAAGTTCTCCTATCGCCCAGGGGAGGGAGCAGAGACACTCGCCGGACTTGCTGCGGGTGAGGGAGAATTCGCCGCTGCCAGGCAGGCGTTGACTGAAGGACCGGTCGTGGCCCTCGTGGGTCGGACGGGGTACGCAGAAGATCCTCGACTGGCGGAAGCCGTCGCCGCCTTTGTCCGGGGGCTTCCCGACTCCTCCGTCCTAACTCTCGCCCGGCGGTCCAACGTCTATGGAGCCCTCGACATGGGTCTGGCTCCGACGTTGCTGCCGGGACGGGTATCGACCGAGGATTCCTCCGGTCGTGAGTTGCTTGAATCCATCTGGGGTGAACTGCCTGCTGCCGTCGGTAGGGATGCCAAAGGCATCCTCCAGGGAGTAAGGGACGGCGCGATCAAGGCGCTGATTCTGCAGGGATCTGATCCGGCCCGCGATGTGCCGGACAACGGCCTGGCTGAGGAGGCATTGGCCGGTGCTCAGTTCATCGTCGCGATTGATCTCTTTGTAACGGCTTCAACCTCATACGCCGATGTCATCCTCCCGGCGGCCGCCTTCACCGAGAAGGATGGGACTGTGACCAACCTCGAAGGCCGTGTGCAGAAGGTCAACCAGATCGTCGCTCCTCCAGGTCAGAGCCGTGCCGACTGGTCGATTCTCGATGATCTGTCGCGGAGACTGGGGACACCGCTCGGATTCGGTTCTGCCGAAGTTGTTGCCAAGGAGATCGCAGCCGCGGCTCCGGCCTACGGAGGATTCAATTGGGACGCCACCGACTGTGAGGAAGGTCTGTTGGTCCCGTTCGGTGATGCCGTACAACCGCTCCAATACATGCCTGTCGCGTTCGGCGAGCCGTCAGCTATCAGTCATCAGCCATCAGCAGATTCGACCATGCTGCTGCATAGTGCCCGGACGCTCTACGACGACGGCGTGCTGCTGCGCAACGGACTATCACTTCACAAGTTGGCGCCTGGAGGCTTCGCCGGACTATCGAAGAACGACGCAAAACGCCTAGACGTCACTGATGGCGACACGGTTGCCGTCAACGGAGTTTCCCTCTCTGTGCGCGTCGATGATTCGCTGCTGGACGGCGTGGTGCACGTGCCCTTCAACCAGCCTGGAACGGAATCGGTTGGAGACGGCCTGAATGTGGATGTGCGGGTCGTGCGGGAAGGGGATGAGTCCTGATGGATTTCTGGGACTTCCTGATCATCGCCGTCCGGGTAGTGCTTGCATTCGTCATCCCACTGGTTGCCGTCATCTTCATCGTGTGGGGCGAGCGCAAGATCAACGCCGACATGACCAACCGGATCGGTCCCGACCGGGCCGGCCCATGGGGCATCCTCCAAACGGTGGCGGATGGCCTCAAACTGTTCTTCAAGGAGCAGGTGACACCACGCAAGGCCGAATTCCTCATGTTCATGGCGGCGCCGATTATCGCTCTCATCCCGGCGTTTATGACGTTCCTGGTGATCCCTTGGGGTCAGGGCTTCACATTCGAGATAGGCGGCAAGGTACGAGAGTTCGCCTTCGTCGGTGCCGATCTCAACGTCGGCGTGTTGTTCTTCCTGGCGATGTCGTCGGTGGCCGTATACGCGATCATCCTCGCCGGATGGGCTTCTGGATCGAAGTATCCGTTGCTAGGTGGTGTTCGTGGCACTGCCCAGGCCATATCCTACGAAGCGGCGAGGGGTCTGGCGCTTGTCGCGGTCGTTTCAGTGGCGCTGTTCTGGGCGGTGTCGGGCAGGCAGGACAGGTCGGTCGCGACGCCTGTTTCCATCTCCGACCTCCCCTACGAAGTCATCCGGATTTCCGTCGTTCCGTTCGAAGGTCTGGGTGAGACCCCGGAGGTCGGGGTACTTGCCTACGGGATGTATTCCGAGCTGGTCATGGACCTGTCAGCCTATCCGTGGATATCGGTCATTTCTTCGCAGGTTGATGCCCCGGCATCCGATTCAGACAACGCGGACTATGTCCTGACCGGTAGTACATTCTGGGATGACGCCTCGCTTGCCACGCACGCGGAACTGGTG